>JBAWWQ010000045.1:0-9420 GCA_037146655.1 Chlamydiota bacterium
AAATAGGGTTTTATGTCATTGTCTGCATTGATACGCTTTAAAAGTTCTTCGCTGCATTTGATGATTAGGGTGCGGGCCTGTCCAATATTTAGGGTTTGTATAGTATTAAAATCTAAACTAATGTTGTTAATATTTTTAATAAAGCCTCCACCTCCACCATAGTAATATAGTTTGTAGGTTTTAGCCATGTCGATGCAGTATTTTTCCGTAATTCTATCTGCGTATTTGCAATAGATAGATTCTTCAGGATGGGCTGCATATGTATTTTGGCAAGAAATCATAAAGATACTAAAAGTGAGCAACTTTTTTAGAATTAAATTTTTCTTTGATTTTTTATATGGTCGCATACTCTAATTAAGGCTTTTTGATAAGTTTTTCCCATAAAAGCATGTTCTTTCATAATTTCATGAACATGAGGTTGTAACCAGCTTATCGGAATTTTGTCACTTTGTACAACATAATATGTAGATCTTCGATGGTTTAAGCTTGCGTGCCACTCATTGCTTAGGGTGGACACTAGATCCCATCCAGATACATAGTTTTTGACGGTGCTGGCATATTCTTTTGGTATGTATTTAGCAGCTCCAAAGGTAATGACATGGACATGGTCTCTATAAGAGTTGGGTAGCTTTTGTAGGGCATTGTGGGTGATGACACCTCCGGCGCTGTGGGCAAAAATGTAGACATCTCTACCGCTTGAGACTTGGCGTCTTAGATAAAGGCTTAACTCTCTTGTAATATTGAGGGGGGCGTTTTTGTGGTGTTTGCGTACGTTCCATACATCGGATAACACACCATTGGATCGATTATAGAAAAGATTGACTTTGTAGTTTAAGGCAGAAGCTATGGAAGAAGACATCTCCATGGCTTCATAAAGAGAGGTATTGATTCCGTTGATGAAGGCGAAGTCAAATTGCTTGTGATAGGCGTAAGATTGTGTGTAGGGAATTTGGTGGCTGACTGGATAGACTCTAGGTGATACATAAGGAGTGTAGGTAGGGATGTTGCGAGGTATGGCAGCTCTTGGAGGGACCGTGCAACCCGGTGGTACTGTCTCTAAGGGATTGATGAGATAACCGTAGGGATTGGGAGAGACGGGCCCAAATATTGTAGAAGGAGGACTTCCTGTAGTGGGGTGTGGAAGATTGGAAGGATCATCATCAGCGTCTTGATCTTCTGAAGCTAGTCCATAAAAATCGATGAAAGATAGAGGGTTCCCTTCTAGAAATTGATAGAGATTTGGGCCTTGGGTGACTCCAAGAGGATCTGGTGATAGCCATGATCCAACTTTTGGATCATAGTAGCGTCTACCAAAGAAAATTAATCCACTTTCTTCATCGATCCGTTTAGATTGATATCTCCAAGGGTTATTAATCCAAGAGTCATCTAAAGCAAGATGGTAATAGCTATAAAGATTTTCTTCTCCAAAGGCGCTATAGCGATAAGATTCTGCAACATAGTTTTTTTTAGCATGTACAAGAGAGACGATGTTGCCAAGGAGATCGTGGAAGGGGGCGTAGACGGTGCTGTCGATTTCTAAGGCAACAGCTGCACCTATATCGGCACCTTTACCAAGGCCTAGTATACGCAATTGTTTGATATGGCCTTGAGCATCTACAGAGGCTATTTCATGATTATCATCATAGAGGTATTTTTCATCGGAGTACACTTCCCAATATCCTAGAAAGTTTAGTCTGGTAACAGTTTTTGATAGCCTTCTATGCCAGGAATCATAGGTAAAAAGGATTTGTATAGAGTCGCTTTTAAGAGAAGTTAAACGATGAAGTGCATCGTACTCGTAGTGTAGAGTGTTTTTTTTGAGTGTTTTTAAAGATCTGTGGCCGTTGGGGGAGTAACCATAAGAGGCATTACCTGCTTGTAAAAGCTCATTTAAGGCATTATTTGTATAGGTAGTGTTATTATGGGTTAACCGAGCATGATGAGAGTCAAATGTATAGGTGTTTTGAAATAATCCATCTTCTTGGATGAGATGGTCAAGGTCATCGTAAAGATAGGCTGTTTCATAAGTTTGAAGGTCTGAGGTTATGCGGCGCGACATAATTCTTTGGCAGGGGTCGATTTCTGTAAAGGTGTCAGAGAAGTATGGGGATGTGATGGAGATGTGTCGATTTTGTAAATTATAGTCTTTTAAAGTTGTACATAGATTGAAAATACAACTTTCTTCTAAGGGCTGATGTTTAAAATTATAATCTAGATAGTGATGCTCGTAATTTAGGGTTTGATCAGGACTATAACGGGAAATGGTTTTTATATGAAAAGCATCGAAATCGTAGTGGATTTCACTGTGATCTGGAAGGATAAGTTTGGTTTTTCTGTTTAACCCATCATAGTCTTTTTCAAGAGTTAATCCATTAGCTAGTGTTTCTTCTGTAAGATCACCTTTAACGTTATAGCTGCGTAGTGTTTTAGCATTTGTTAAACAGTTGATTTCTTCTGTGATTTGATCTGATTCGTTATAGATAAAACGGTAATGGATAGATTTATCAGATGAACACATTTCAATAAGGCGACTTAATGGGTCGTAGCAGTAGTGGATAGATGTTCCATCGGCTTGTATGACTTGGCTTTGTTGACCATCTTGGGTGTAGCTAAAGCGAGTGATTTTTTGAGTAGGATCTTGATAGGCTTCTATTTGTGTGATGATACGATTTCTGGAGTCGTATTCCCATAAGGTCGTTACTTCTTGAACAAGTAGATTGTGATGGAAAATCTGACTTTTTTGTCTAACTTTGTTTCCATTAAGATCGTAAAAAAAGTTTTCTTGAGAAAGTATTTGGCCAAGGGAGTTAAGAGATGTTGTAGAGATAAGTTCTTTTGTAGAACTATAGCGGTTTTTTAATTGCCTTCCTAAGGGATCTATGTGGAGGGTTTCAGAGTCATAAGAATCAGTTGTAGAGTTGTAAATGCGATCGATATATTGCGTATAGGAGGTGTTGCCTTCTGCATCTTTGTAGCAGATAAGGCGATTTTCATCGTCATATGTAAAAAATTCAGTAGCAACATTTGCTGCATCTAGGTAATGGATACTAGCAATTTTATTGTCGCGATGATCATATCTGTATTGTGTTTTGGAAAAAAGTTTGCCTGATATATCTTCTTGTCTTTCTTCAATAAGGCGGTTGGCTAGATCGAACTCTTTAATTAAGACTTGATGAGAGCTTGTATTTTGGTCATTATAGGTGATGGTTTTAATATGTTGACCTAGAGCATCATACATATAATGCTCTTTTGCTAAAGTCTCACCGTTTTTGGTTTTAATCTCTTCAATCTTTCTGCCTGAGCCGTCATAGCGGTATAGCGTTTTAATGTTATTTTTATCTAGATGAGTTAAGAGGTGTAAGGAGTTGTAAGTAGAGAGTTCTTCATAAAGGAAGTTATTAGTTTTGGAGAAAACTTTTTTAGAGAGGGCTCTTCCTAGAAAATCATAAGCATAAAAAGTTTTTAAGCCAGTTACAGAGATGTGTGTGTGAAGTGAACCATCATTGTAATAGATAAAAGTTTCTTGTGTGCCATCACTATAAATGATGCGGGTTGGTTTACCAAGACAGTTATAAGAAGTTTTGGTGGTGTAGCCTAAAGGGTCTGTTTCTTGTAGGGGATTGCCGTAGATATCATTGATTTTTTTTATAGTGGGTCTTGTTGGGCGTCCTTGAGGATCGAGTGTTGTAGGTAAAATTGTGAGAGTTTCATGATCTAGATCGTCATAGACAAATTCTGTGATATTATTAGAAGAATCGATAGTTTTAATACGACGACTTTTTAAGTCGTAATAAAACTTTGTTTCTTTGGCTTGTCCTTGGGTGTCTAGTGTTTTAAAGCTAAATTCTCGACCTAGGATGTCATAACAGTGGCTTATATGCAAAGAGCTATTGCCAAGTTTTTCTTCATTAAGATGGTTAAACGTATTATAAGAGAAGTTTGAAGTTCTATTTAATGCATCTTTACAGGTTATGGGGCGATTTCTATCGTCATACGTTTTATATAAGCTATAGACATATTGGCTATTTGCATCGTAGATAGCTTCTTCTATAACATCACAGTTGCTTGAGTAAGAAAGAATGGTTTTTTTAAGAAGATGGTAAGTGTTGCTTGTTAGATCTAGATATTTTTCTTCTATAACCTCTGGGAAATTAAGAGCGGGCTGGGATTGTTTTGGTAGGATTGAACGTAGTTGTCTTTGAGAGACATTTAGTAGGTTATTTTGATCATAGGTTGTTCCATCATCAACGATTTCTTGTATGAGCACATGATCGTCATTATAAATGTAAAACTCTCGTAATTTAATGGAGTTGGCATAGAGGATATAACGTGCTGTGACAAGGTTTGTGCCCAGTAGATAGGTGTATTCATAACTACAACCATTTGGAAGATCTTTTCTGCGTATTAGAGATGCATCGTTATCGTAGTAGAAGTTTTTAATGGTATAGGTTTCTTTTGCTGGAAAGTTTTTTTTGCGACAGTAAGTTTTGATATTGATAGGTTCTAAGCAGTGACCTGAAAGGTTACCTATCAAAGTATCTTCGATGATATTGCCTTTAGCATCATATTCGTAGGATTTAAGAGAGAGGATTTTATCTTGATCTTTAGTGTATTTGAAGCGTAATTGGTTTGTGAGTTCACTAAAAAACCAATGGAAGTGTTCTTCGTATAAGAGTTTTTCTGAGCCATTTGTTGGATTGTTTAAATCTTTTCCGAATTTATAGATGTAACTAGGGACGAAATGTTCATTAAATCCATATTCTGTTTTTTTGTTGTACACATCGAAGTGCTGAGTAATCCCTAATGTATTCTCTAAGTAATTTTGCACTTTAGACTTTTTTGAAAGAGCATAATTTCCTACATTGTAAACTAGATGGTGTGTTTGAATAAGACTACCATCTTCTGCTAGAGGTTGTTTGACAGTTTTTACCCTTTGTCTTTTAGCATTTTCTTCGTGATTACTAGTGTAATAATCGATTTCAGCAAGGGTTTGATTATCAAATAATCTTTGGGCAACAAGATAGGTATCTTTTTTAGGTGAAAGTTTTTTGTAGATGAGGGTTTCTTGAGGAAGAGAGGGTCTGTCTATATAGTTCAATCGAAAAAAATGGTGGTTGTGTTTTCCTTCTTTAACATCATCTAGGTGAAAAAAATAATGCAGTAGTTTACCAGTTTCTGTTATGGCGGCAAACGTTTTAGAATTGTAGGGGTTAGGCGTTTCATGTTCGAAACGGACCTTTGCATAAATTTTTGTGTTATTGGGGTTTGTGGTACGTATTTCTTTAAGTGTGTAATACTCGGTATATTCATAGAAAACCCAATTACCATTGGGTTTTCTTTCTTTTTCTAAATAAGCAAAAGGGGTGTGACAAGGTTTTTTGTAATACCTTTTTGTTCCATTGCAGGTGGTCAGGATATAGGCTCCTTGAGACTTGTCTAGTACAATGCGATTGCGAGAAATATTTGTTTGGCTACTGATTTCACCACGACCTGTGTTGGTAAGGCCTTTTGTTGCTTTGCCAAGCATAGGAAAAAATTCATAACGATCTTTGCCATGATTGGCTACTAAATTTTTATAACTAACCATACCTCCTGAAGGTTCTGCTACAGAGAGGACTAAAGGATCTGTTTTTTTGTTTTTTGGCCTGATAAAGTGCATGTAGATATGAGGCAAAATAGAAAAGCGTGCTTCTCGTCCTTCTTGAGCTCCTGATGCATAGGTGCGATTAAAATAAATAGGTTCGTATCCAGGAATAATAAGGTCTGTTTCTGAGATGAGATAATCACCGGAAATAGGATTGATACATTGATCAATTGTAAAGGAAGGTTCTCCTTCAATAGCTGCGAGTGTTGTTTCTTCAGAATATAAGCATGCTGCCATGCAGCATGCAATAAAAGAATATATTAACTTCATCTTGGTTTCCTGAAAAAAGAAAAAGTTTTTCCTTTATGAAACGAGATGAGTTATTTTTCAAGAGAATTATTTAGGGGAGAACACCGAAAATGCAGTGTCTACAGCATCCTCATCGGAGGTTTTTGCTGTATAGTTTGCAAATTGTGTGAACTCTTTACGGTAGGTCATATCAACACTTCCAATTTGTCCATGACGATTTTTTGCTACAATAATTTCAGCGTGGCCTGGTTTATCATAAGGATCATAATATTCTCGTCTAAGTAAGAAGATGATAATATCACTGTCTTGCTCAATGCTGTTATGGACAACGATTCCATTAGCTACGAAGTTATGAACTGTTTCTACTGTTGCGTCATAGACATCCACCATAGATAGTTCTGTAATGGACAGAATTTCATCCCAATAGATTTCACAGGTTGATAACAGCGAGGTGAGAGTTTGGACTTGAGGTTGAGTGGCTCTATCATGAGAGCTGTAGGATAATGCATGTGTAGAAGAAGTGTTTATACAGTGGCTTGGGATAGCTATTTTATCACCTTGCTTGAGTTTTTCAAGTTTTATCCAACCATCGGATGTTAGGAAAGGATGGTTAGCACTTGCTTGGATAGATTTTCCTGTTTTTGTAATCAGTGCATAAACGATTTTTTTCCCAGAGTAAAAAGCCTTAGTCATCTTGTAAGGGCGCAAGTTGAGTTCATGATCTACAGCTAGTACATCAATCGGCAGTTGTTTTGAACGCTCTGCAAGTTCTTTAATTGTGTAAAGTTTTCCTGTTAAAGCATCTTGGATGAGGGTATCACCTGCTAAGCATCCAGATTCTCTCAAATCGCTCATCATAGGACGATGTCCTTGTCTCTCTTCAACTCTTCTAGAGAGCTGAGAGGCGCAAATAATTGGGATATTCAGTTCTCTTGCTAGGTTTTTAAGCATACGAGAAATTTCAGAGATTTCTCCCTGTCTATTTTCTCCATTGGAATTGGTGCTAGATCCAGACAGTAGCTGCAAGTAATCAATAATGATAAGACCTATTCCGTAGATCTCTTTCATTCTTCTTGCTCGAGCGCGCAAATCTGTAACTTTTAAACCGGGTTGATCATCGATAATCATAGTATGTTGTTGCATTTTTTTTACGGTTGCAACAATACGCTGATATTCAACACCTGTTAAAGATCCTGTGCGAATTTTGTCTGATTCGACTTCTGCTTGCGAGCAGATGATACGATGTAGAAGTTGTTCTGCGCCCATTTCTAAAGAGAAAATAAGTACGGGTGTTTTATTTTTAAAACAGACGTTTTCTGCAATGTTGATTGCAAATGCGGTTTTTCCCATAGCGGGCCTTGCTGCAACGATAATAAGATGAGAGGGGTTTAATCCATTAATCATCTTATCAACATCACTAAAGTGAGAAGGTTCTCCTGTAATACCTGAATCTTCAGCCCCTTTTTCATGGAAGCGGTTTTGTCTTTCTTGAAGCTCTTTAAGATAGGGCAGCTGTGACTCTGCTTTTACGCCAGATAGCAGGTCTTTGATTTCGGTACCTTGATTAGCATTGGCTGTCTGTGTGATTTTAAATAAAAGGGCTTGGGCTTGATCTAGGCTGCTATGAACATCAGAAGGCTCTGAAAGGGCGTCTCTTTCAATAGACTCAGCCGCTGAGATCATTTTTCTAAGAATGGATTTATTTTTAATAAGTTTAGCATATTCTTCAACGTAAGCAGAGGTTCCAGCATATTGAGCAAGTGTTGTTAGGTAAGCTATTCCGCCTATTTCTTCTAATTTACTTTGTCTTTTTAGCTCTTCAGCTACAAGGTGGATGTCAGCTGGTTTGTCATTGCGGTAGGCTGCTTTTAAAGTATTAAAAATACTTTGGTGTTCTTTGTAATAAAAGTCAGAGTCTTCTAAGGAGTCGGCAGCGATATTTAATGCATTAATACTTGTCAGCATGCACCCAAGTATCATCATTTCTGATTCTTTTGAGTTAGGAGCTGCTTTAACATGAACTTTAGATTTTTGTGTCATACTGTAACATTGTAATGAGTCTTGATTTCACTACGTACTTTATAAGATTCGCCTAAAAAAGACAATGGACTAACGGGAGATTGTTCGTTTTTTGTGATGGAACAATCTGGCAGAAGAGGATGTGTTTAGATAAATCCCTACTTAAATTTTTGGACGAGAAGCTCCTTCTGGGTTTTGTTCAATGGTATAGATGCCGCTTGAGCTGAAAGGGTGCTTTTGGTTAAAATAGGCGTGACACAATAAACATAAAGCTTTGTTTGTCAACACCTTAAATTAAATCCCAACGATCTAATCCTTTAACAATCATAGAAATGCACTCCTTCATGATTTTTATCCTCTTGGCAATAAACATCTTATTATCAAAAGCGGAAAATTTCAACTAAACTCTAATATTATAGTTGTTTTTATATACAATTAATTATAAAATACTATTTATATAATTTAATTTACTAAAAATAAGGATTTAAAAAAGATGACTACACCACAACAAGATTTTATTAATCGCCAAGCATGTTGTTTTGCGGAAACTTGTAATGAAAAGCTAGATGAACTTGCAAAGGATGTTAAAGACGATCTAACAGCTTCTAGGAGATTACAGGAAGCGTTAAGGTCTATGGCTAAATCTTTTTTCCAAGATCCTGAGAAGTTTACATTTGATAAGAGAATTGAAGTATGTTTAAAGGCTTCTTCTTTAAAAGAAAAGATGGATGAGCTTGTAGAGATTTTAAAAGGTTCTTCAGCCGACTGTCCCTTTCCTAAGGATAAGTTAGATGGAGAAGGACGACCCTATGAGGATGTGAGTGTACAAGATCAACGTGCTATAAGAGAGCAGGTTTGTGTATCTGTAGCTCAAAAAGTGCAATTTACTATAGAAGAACTTAGTGGTAAACGCAAAGCTAGGACACAAGAAGTCGTCCCTGATGAGGTTAAAGCTAGACAAAGAGTTGTTTTAGAAGCTAGAGCAGCTGAGCTACGTGCTAGGCAAGAGCTTCTTTTAACTGTAGCAGGATGTATACAGCTTGTTACAGAAAATGGGATGGAATTAGAGCGTTTAGAGCCTATTTTTCAAAACAATAAAGATGTTGTGCTAGCAGCTGTTACCCAAAATGGCAGAGCCCTGCAGTTTGCGCACTCTCGCTTAAAAAATGATCGCCAGGTTGTATATGCAGCGATTAGAAATACAGAGCATGCCTTGGAGTTTGTAGGGGATGATTTCAAAAATAATAGAGAACAAGTGTTAGCGCTTATTAGAGAGAATGAACTTGCGATGGGCTTTGGAAATGATGAGCTTGTAGAAGATAGAGCATTTATTTTAGAGGCTGTAACAGCAAATGGTTTTGTCTTACAGCTTTTAGATGAGACGTTAAGAAATGATAGAGAGATTGTTGTACGTGCTGTTTGGGAAAATCCTGAGGCTTTGCGGTTTGTAGGTAGAGAGCAAAGAGCTTTTGCGGAAGCTTATTTAAGTGTGTTAGATGATGGATTGG
>JBAWWQ010000046.1:0-9344 GCA_037146655.1 Chlamydiota bacterium
ACAATTCTTGGAAAAGAAACTGCCATATCCATTAACTTATCCCTATACTTCCAATTGTCAATTATCTCTTTTAAAGATACTGAAAACTACAAAGATGTCGCAAGTTAATTTATGTTTTTAAGAAAAAAAATCAGCACCCTTGTAAAAACAAAGTCAAAAACAAACCTTCTTTTACAGAGCAAGGTTTTATAAACTTATCGACTCTAGAAAAACAAAAATATATACACTATAAGACAACACTGCTTGATGTAAATATTTTTAAAACGCAAAAAAAATAATTTTAAGCTATTTAAAATAAACTGTTTAATTCTATATTAAGACAACGAACCTTCTATTAAATACTCTTAGGATAAACGCCTTTATTCTCTTATATGACCACCTACAAGATTTGTCTCTTTTTGCAGTTGCTTTAATTATTAAATCTTTGATAGACTTCCCGCTTTAACTAGTAAACATTTAGGAGAAACCTTTAACATGTCCAAATCCCAACAATACGACTGGAACGAAAGCAAAGTCATTGACGATCTAGAATTCCATTTCGAAGACGCTAAAATATTTCGCAATTTACTCGATCAAAAAGAAGAATCTACAGATATAGCTTCAATTTCCTCTATGAGTGTAGGAGAGATCCTCACAGGAAGAGTTGTTGAAATCTCTAAAGATTTTGTCGTTGTTGATGTGGGATTAAAATCCGAAGGATTGATTCCTATGAGTGAATTCAACACACCTGATGAATTCAAATTAAATCAAAATATTGAAGTTTATCTCGATCAAGCCGAAGGTGATGATGGTCAAATCGTCTTATCTAGAGAAAAAGCTAGAAGACAGCGCCAGTGGGAATATATTGTCGGCCACTGCAAAGAAGGTTCTATTGTGCAAGGTAAAGTCATGCGCAAGGTTAAAGGCGGCTTAATGGTTGATATTGGCATGGAAGCCTTCTTGCCAGGTTCTCAAATCGATAACAAGAGAATTAAAAACATCGACGAATACCTTGATAAGGTTTTTGACTTCAAAATTCTTAAAATCAACATCGAAAGAAAAAATATTGTTGTTTCTAGAAGAGAACTTCTGGAAGAAGAACGCGTTTCTAAGAAAGCAGAACTTCTTGAACATATTAAAGAAGGCGATCTAAGAATTGGTGTTGTTAAAAATATTACAGATTTTGGAGTATTTTTAGATCTAGATGGTATCGATGGCTTATTACACATCACAGACATGACATGGAAGCGTATTAAGCACCCTTCTGAAATGGTTGGACTTGGCGATGAAATCGAAGTAATGATCCTACATATCGATCAAGAGAAAGGTCGTGTTGCTTTAGGCTTGAAGCAAAAAGAGCAAAACCCTTGGAAAGAAATTGAAAATAAATATCCTCCAGGAACTCTTGTAAAAGGCAAAATCGTTAACCTTGTTCCATATGGTGCGTTTATAGAGATCGAGCCAGGTATCGAGGGACTTATTCACGTTTCAGAAATGTCTTGGATTAAAAACGTAACTGATCCTAGTGAAGTTGTAAATAAGGGCGATGAAATCGAAGCTATTGTCTTATCAGTCCAAAAAGAAGATGGAAAGATCTCTCTAGGCATCAAGCAAACAGGCAATAATCCTTGGGAACATGTTGAAGCAAAGTATCCTGTTGGAAGTAGTGTTAAAGCTGAGATTCGCAATTTAACAAACTATGGTGCTTTTGTAGAATTAGAGCCAGGCATTGATGGCCTAATTCATATTTCTGACTTAAGTTGGATCAAGAAAGTTTCTCACCCATCTGAAGTTCTTAATAAAGGTGATGTTGTAGAAGCTGTTATCCTTTCTGTTGATAAAGAAAGCAAAAAAATTACACTTGGTGTAAAACAGCTAGGCTCAAACCCATGGGAATCTATTGAAAAAACAATTCCTGTAGGATCTAGAGTTAAAGGGAAAGTTACAAAAATCACAGCTTTCGGCGCTTTTATTGAACTCGAAAATGGCATTGAAGGTTTAGTTCATGTAACAGAACTTTCAGATCAAGCTTTTGCTAAAGTAGAAGATGTTGTGAAAGTAGGTGATTATGTAACAGCTAAAGTCATTAAACTAGATCCAGAGCACAAAAAAATCGCTCTGTCTATTAAGGATGATCTTGTTGAACGTAATCAAGAAAATCGCGATGATATCGTGATGAGTAGTTCTGAGAAAAAAACTTCTCAGAAAGACAAAAAAAACATAGGGTAAGAACCACAGATTTTCTGTGATACTATTACCCCAAAATGGACATCGCTAAAAACCGAAGAGTCTTCTTCGGTTTTTAACTTAAGGAATCATTAACCAAGACGAAGGCGTAGGGATGAACAAAGACTTAGTAGCTATTTTTGAATATTTAGAACGCGAAAAAGGGATTAAGCGAGAGCTAGTCGTTAGTGCAATTGAAGACGCTCTACAAATCTCTGCTCGAAAAAGTATTCAAGGCCTTACAAATGTTTCTGTATTTGTTAATTCTAAAACAGGTGAAATCGAAGTTTTTTCTGAAAAAGAGATCGTAGATAATGTAGAAATTCCTGAAGAAGAAATAGCTTTAACTGTTGCAAGAGAAATAGATCCCGATTGTCAGATAGGTCAATGGATTAAAGTAAGCGTTATGCCCGAAAACTTTGGAAGAATTGCAGCTCAAACAGCTCGACAAGTGATTTCTCAAAAACTCCGAGGAGCTGAGCGGGATGTGATTTACGAAGAATATCGTCATAGAGTGAATGAAATTATTTCAGGCACTGTTAAGCGCACTGTGAAAGGCGGAACTTTAATTGTCGACCTCGGCAAAGTAGAAGGAATTTTACCTGATCGCTTCTATCCAAAAACAGAAAGATACCAAGTTGGCCAACGCGTTCAAGCTATGATTCTCGAAGTACGCGACACAGACAATGGTGGAGCAGAAGTTGTGTTAACAAGAAGTCATCCAGAACTTGTAACACAATTATTTATGCAAGAAGTCCCTGAACTAGCTGATGGAATCATAGAGATTAAAAAAGTTGTGAGAGACGCTGGGTATAGAACAAAACTGGCAGTTACTTCTCATGACTCTAAAATAGATCCTTTAGGTGCTTGCGTAGGTGTGCGAGGTACTCGAGTTAAAAACATTATTCGAGAACTTAATAATGAAAAAATTGATATTCTACCTTATAGCAATGACCCTATTGAACTTTTAAAAAACGCTTTAGCTCCTGTCATAATTAAAAAACTAGACTGGAATAAAGATGAAAATAGTGTCACAATTGTTGTAGATGATGAAGACTACCCAACCGTTTTAGGTAAAAAAGGGATGAATGCTAGATTAAATGCCAAGCTTATTGATATGACTCTTCTTGTTAAGAAGTCTTCTGATTATCAAAAAGAAGTTCGCTTTGATCGCCAACGCCTTTCTCTATCTGAAGATCCAGAGCTTGATCTTTCTTTGGAATTGATTGAAGGAATTAAAACATCTCCTAAAGATCAAATGATTTTGGATTGCTTAATAGAAGCTGGCTTTGATACCTTAAGAAAAGTATTGACGGCGACACCTGAAGAACTAAAAAAAATCACTTCAATTACTCCTGAAATGATTGAAGATATTTTAGATAAAATGAGAAAAAAGAGGATATAAACTTTGGCTAAAAACCTCAAACTTAAAATTAAAAACGAACAACTTGCTCAAGCTTTAAATCTTAATAAAATTAAAAGGCCTGTTGCTTCGACTCAAGACACCCCTTCTGAGGTGGAAAAGGTGCCTCACGTCGCTGAGGCACCAGCCAAATCCTCTATACAAGAGCAATCTTTGGAGAAGGTGAAAAAAAGCATTAAATCTCCATCTACTAATAAAGAGGAGCCTGAATCACCTCAGAAAAAAGCCATTAAAGCGACCAATGTACCTTCAAGTTTTCAAGAAAAAAAAGTGGAACCTGCTAAAACAGTAGCACCTGCTGAGCCTGTTGAAATTTCACCTCCACCAGTTACTAGTGTTGAAGTCTCTCCTCCTGCCCCGGTTGTAGTTTTACCTGTAGTTACTACCCCTAGCGCTCCTGCTATAGATAAAGAATTTAAACACCCTTCTCCAAAAATATCAGAGCCTGCAGTGACTAAAGAAGTTATTGCGGATCTTTCTAATAAAAAGGATTTCAAACATCCGAAAGCTGAAGGAAGAGAAGAGCCTATTAAGCACGTAAAAACTTCTGACATCAAAGAAGATTTACCAAAAATCGCAAAAGATCCAAAGCTTGCTGTAAAACGTGTAGAAACGCAAAAATTTGATACTCGAGATCGTCAAGGACTACGCGAAACTGAAGAAGATAGTTGGAGAAGAAAACGTCATGCAAAGTCTAAATATTCTCATAAAGTAGAAATCCCTATTGTACGGCCTAAGTCTATTAGCGTGAAACTGCCTATTACTGTTAAAGATCTTGCTGCTGCAATGAAAATTAAAGCATCCGACTTGATTACAAAATTATTTTTACAAGGATTTGTTGTTACGATTAATGACTATCTAGAAGACGAAACTTCCATTCAGCTTCTAGGAGTAGAATTTGATTGCGATATCAAAATCGATACAACTGAAGAGAAAAAATTACGGATTACTGAACTTACAATTAGTGAAGAAATTAAACAAACCTCCGCTGCAGATTTAGTACCACGTCCTCCTATTGTAACATTTATGGGTCACGTTGATCATGGAAAAACAAGTCTTATTGATGCTTTAAGAAAAAGTCATATAGCAGCTGGAGAAGCTGGTGCCATCACTCAACATATTGGGGCTTTTAGATGCCATGCAGAAAGTGGTGACGTTACTGTTTTAGATACTCCTGGTCACGAAGCATTTAAAGAAATGCGCATGAGAGGTGCTCATGTGACAGATATTGTCATTCTTGTTATTGCAGGTGATGAAGGAATGATGCCTCAAACACAAGAAGCTATCAAACATGCTAAACAAGCAGGAGTCGCTATCCTTGTTGCAATCAATAAATGTGACAAACCTACATTTAATCCCGATCAAGTGTATAGACAACTTGCTGATCAAGATCTTTTACCTGAAGCATGGGGCGGATCTACAATTACTGTAAATTGCTCTGCTATCACAGGTCAAGGAATCCCTCAACTTCTTGAGATGATTCTTTTACAAGCTGAAATTTTAGAGCTTAAAGCTAATCCGAAAGTACGCGCTCGTGGAACTGTGATAGAATCTCAACTGCACCGTGGTTTAGGTCCTGTCGCAAACGTCTTAATTCAAAACGGAACACTTCGCTGTGGTGACGCTTTAGTATTCGAAGATGTTTATGGTCGTGTCAAAACAATACATAATGAATATGGCAAACTTATTGATTCAGCAACACCCTCTATGCCGGTAAAAATCACAGGTCTTTCTGGTATTCCAGATGCAGGATGTGAATTTATTGTTGTAGAGAATGAAAAAACGGCAAAAGCTATTTGCGAAAGTCGTCTTGCAGGTCAAGAAAGAATACGTACTTTTGGAAGAACTCCCAAAAAAGAGCTCGACAACTTACTACAACGTACAAAAGAGCTTGCCGAGAAAAAGACACTCAATCTTATCCTACGAGCCGACGTTCAAGGCTCTTTAGAAGCTTTAAAAAACTCTTTAATGAATCTGCCTTCTGAAAAAGTGGTACTCCATTTTATTTCAGAAAGTGTTGGGCAAATTGCAGAATCTGATATTGAACTCGCTCACAATTCCCATGCAGCTATTATTGGATTTCACACTTCTATAGAAAGCCATGCATTAGAGGATATCGCACGCTACCGTATAACAATTAAAACTCACGATATTATTTATCAATTAGTTAATGACGTTAAACAACTCATGGTCAATAAACTCGATAAAATACGTGTTGAAACAGAAGTTGCTCAAGTGTCTGTTAAAACTATTTTTAAATCCTCTCAGTTAGGTAATATTGCTGGATGTCAAGTAGTTGACGGTACAATCAAACGCAATCATTTTGTTAAATTAGAAAGAAACCGTCAGGTGTTATGGCAAGGTCATATTTCTTCTTTAAAACGCAATAAAGAAGACGTGAAAGAGGTTGCTAAAGGTTTAGAATGTGGTATCGTATTGGATAAATATCAAGACCTACTAGAAGGCGACATCATTCGCGCTTTTGAAATCAGTTTCCACACACAAGAATTATCTTAAGAGGCTAAAGGTGACAACAAGACGTACTTATCGTTTAAATTCTCTTTTAAAAGAGGTTATTTCTGAAGTTATTCGGTCAGATGTTAGACACCCTAAGGTGTCTGAATTTGTTACTGTCACTTCTGTTGATATTACGGTTGATTTAACTTTAGCAAAAGTTTATGTGAGCGTAATCGGTACAGACCTTGAAAAACAAGAGACGGTCAAAGCTCTACAATCGGCAGCTGGTTATATTGCGGTACATTCCTCTAAAAAAGTGACTCTTAGACATTTTCCTGAGTTAACTTTTAAACTAGATAATAGTGTGGATACACATATCAATATTGATTCTATCTTAAAAAAAATCGACCAAGAAAAACAACAACGACACCCTCTCTCTACCAATAATGATGATTAAACTAGATGAAGCGCTCCCTTCTAAAGAAGGGATTCTTCTCCTTGACAAGCCCCCAGGTAAAACCTCTTTTTACTTGGTTCAACGTTTAAGGCACCTTTCTGGAATTCGGAAGATCGGTCATGCTGGAACGCTAGATCCTTTTGCAACAGGTGTTATGATTCTTTTGATCGGCAAGACCTTTACACGCCTTAGCGATCAGCTCATATCCCATGATAAGCAATACCTTGCTACATTAAAACTTGGTCAGACTAGTACAACCTATGATTGCGATGGAATCATCTCGCAAGTCTCTTCAAAAATCCCCTCTGCTGAAGAACTGGCTTTAGTTTTACAAACCTTCCAAGGTCCAATTTTACAAATACCTCCCATGTATTCTGCAAAAAAAATCCAAGGAAAAAAGCTCTATGAACTTGCTAGAAAAGGTATAGAGATAGAAAGAGCTCCACAACTTGTTCAGCTGCAAACCACTCTTGTAGAATATCACTATCCTTATGTAACTTTAGACATTAACTGCTCTAAAGGAACCTACATCCGCTCACTAGCCCATGATATCGGTCAACAACTACAAACAGGTGCCTATTTAGAACAACTCACCAGACTGCGCTCAGGGGAATTTTATCTAGAAGATTGTGTGAACTACGATATGCTAAGTCTACCAGATTTTGATTATACTAAGCATCTTATCCAGATGCCTACTTTAACACCTATCTCTTCTAACAAGTTCTAAAATTCCTATTGACTATCTTTAGACCTAAACCATTTTTTAACTATTATTTTCCATAACATCTACGTGTAGATGTATTGACAGATATAACAAGACCATGGTAAGTAGTAACATACTTAATCTCAAAGGAGCTCCATGGAAGTCTTCACAAATTATCACCACTTGCCCTTGTTTAAAACCCCTATAGCCCTAACTATAGGGTCGTTTGATGGTCTTCATTTAGGTCATCAAAAAATCTTCCATACACTTAAACAACTCAAAGAAAAAAACAGTGGATCCACTATTGTAATTACATTTTCTAACCATCCTGTAGAAATCCTTACATCTATTACCGTTCCTAAGATCACTCCGCTCGAAGAAAAACTTGCTTTATTAAAAGATTTCGGTGTTGATACCGTAATTCTTTTGGAATTTTCTCAAGAACTACAAAACCTTTCCTATGATACTTTTATTAAAAAACTACGGGAAACTATCCCTTTTAACCATCTTATATTAGGTCATGGATCAACTTTAGGTCATAATAGAGAAGGAAATGAATCCCGTATAAAAGAACTAGCCAATTTCTTGAAGTTTGAAGCTATCTATCTAGAAAAAGCCTATTATGAAGATACTATCATCTCTTCTAAAACCATCCGAGAAAAACTCGAACTTGGTGATGTAGAAACAGCAAAAAACCTTCTAGGAAGACCTTTTGCAATCTACGCTCCTTTCCATCTAGAAAAACTTCAAGAAACAGGAGAGCACCGTTTAAAAGTCACTTTTGACTTTCAAAATCACTGCACCCTCCCTTCTGGATACTATATCGTTAACTTAAATGCTGATGGTTTTACAAGTTTAGCCTCCGCTTACTTAACCACACTAAGCATGGACAAAATCCACAAAACCTTTGATCTTGAAATCCTTATAAAAGGAGCTACCAGCCCTTTTATGAATGATCATATTAAAATTGAATTCTTAAGAAAAATCCCCTCTTCCAAAACTTTTGATGAAATGATAGAATCTTCAGACAAAATTAAACCTCTTAACCTCTCGTAGGAAGATATGTCTGAATCTCAACTCTCTTGTGGAATCGTAGGACTACCTAATGTCGGTAAATCCACTTTATTTAATGCCTTACTCAAAAAACAGGTAGCAGCAGCCTCTAACTATCCATTTTGTACAATCGATCCTAATACAGGGATTGTTGATGTTCCAGATCCTCGCTTAGCAATTTTATCCTCTCTTTCTAAAAGCAAAAAGCTTCTTCCAGCTTCTATAAGTTTCGTAGATATCGCAGGACTTGTTAAAGGAGCCTCACAAGGAGAAGGGCTTGGCAATAAATTTTTAGCCAACATCCGTGAAACAGATGCCATCATCCATGTCGTACGTTGTTTTGAAGATGACAATATTATTCACGTAGATGGTGGAGTTAACCCACTTCATGATATCGAAGTGATTAACTTAGAACTGATTTTAGCAGATATTCAAATGGCCGATAACTGCTTATTAAAAGCAGAAAAGTTAGCAAAAGGAAAAAAAGATGCTACCATTGCGATAGAAACACTCAAAAAAATCATTACTCACTTAAATCTTGGCAAACCTGTTCGCTCACTTGCGTTAACAGAAGAAGAAAAAGAAGCGATGAAGATCTATACTTTTTTAACTCAAAAGCCCGTGATTTACGCTACTAACGTATCCGAAGACTCTCTGCCGAGTATGGAAAATGATTTCGTCAAGCAGGTACGTGAATATGCTGCTAAAGAAGGAAATATTGTTGTCCCTATCTGTGCTAAACTTGAAGAAGAACTCTCTCTACTCACTCCAGAGGAAGGACTAGAATATTTAAAAGCTCTTGGGCTAGAAGAGACAGGTCTTAATCGTCTGATTAAAAAGTCATTTGAACTCCTTGGGCTTATCACCTTTTTAACAACAGGTGAGCAAGAAACAAGAGCCTGGACAATCAAAAAAGGGACAAAAGCTCCCCAAGCTGCAGGGAAAATTCATGGCGACTTAGAAAAGGGATTTATCCGCGCTGAAACCATTTCGTTTGAAGATTTTGTAAAATATAAATCCAGAAATGGAGCAAAAGAAGCAGGAAA
>JBAWWQ010000047.1:0-9222 GCA_037146655.1 Chlamydiota bacterium
AAAAAACAAAGATGTTTAATCCCCCATCGATAATAAGTTTCCTTAAAAAAAATCAAAGATGCTTATCTTAAACGCTTTTCGAACTTTTTTGTGTATATTTCTAATCAATAATCAAAATTGTCTATATTAAAAAAAACAATACGATTAAAAAAAATATTAAAGCGGGTAGGTGTAAATGATTTCAATTTTAAGAATTAAATCTGTTGGATTTCTGGTACTCTTCAAGTTGTTCTGTATTACAAGTTTTTTAGAAAGTTGTGAGAGTCAGTGTGTTGTCTTTGTAAGTAATCAGAAATATTTTCCAAGATTTTTGGAATCTCTAGAACAACTGGTGACAAAAGGAAACTATCATGGAGATATTTGTCTTGTAATAGGAGACGATTTACTTTCAAATAAACTTCTTCGACATCGTTTACTCATCAGAAATCATGTAATTATTAAACACTTCCCCGACTTGCCTTTTTCACAAGTATTCTTAGAATTTGCTAAACAGGCTCCCCATCCTTTTAACGAAAAATTATTTCAGTACCATAAATTATATCTTTTTGATACTTACTTTAAACAGTGGGATACCATTTTTTATATTGATAGTGGAATGAAAATCTACCGAGATATTCAACCTATTTTAAATGCAAAAAAGCAAAATAAACTACTCGCTCATTCTGATGCCTATCCTTCGTACGAATGGAAATTGGGTATTCAGTTTAATGCTAATTTTCCTGAGATATTTTCAGAACTAAGTAGAACATATAATCTAGACATCGACTATTTTCAAACAACCACCATGCTATATGATACTAATATTATTCAAAAAGATACATTTCAAAACCTTTATAATTTAACTTTACGATACCCTATTAGCCGAACTAATGATCAAGGAATCATCGCTTTATATTTTACAAACATTGTCTCAGTATGGGAGCAACTTCCCATTAGAAATGAAGAAACTTTTTTTTACGACTTGATAAGAAGAGGTCGTGAAAAAGAAAGTTTTATTATGATAAAATACGACTTCTGACTTTGCTGATTATCGGATGTTTTTTCTTAAAAAGTACAAAAGTCAGCATTCATTAAACCCAAAGCTCAGATTTTTATGCAAAAAAATATTAGATGCAAATTTTTAAATACCCATAAAAATCTTCAACCCCTTCTGTTTCTAGAAATACCAATTTGTTTTAAAGGTAAATAATGCTCCAGATTACCATATATAGGCAAATCCGACTCAATATAAGTTCTGATATTAGATTGATGCACATGATAACTACGAACTGCTTTGCTTGGATTTAACACCTTTAGACCAGCTTTAAACGCATAATATGCTATAGATGGATCACATCCAAGTACTCCAATTGGAATGCTTGAAAAAAAAGATTTAATTGGAGCTATAAAACACCAAGAATCCTGACTAGTAGTGGTACGTAAATGTCTATCTTTTAATTCATATTTACCATCACAACTCACATCCCATCTAGTCAGTGCAATAAAACTTTCTCTTAAATACCTTCTGCTTAAAAAAGCTATAGTATCATCAAAATAAATGTCTGCATTACAAATTATAATTTTTTCGTTTTTATAAAACTGGTCCGCCATTAAAAAAAAATCTGAAAATTGAGGTCTAGCTAAAATAAATTGCACAAAAATTTTATCACTTAAAAAAAAAACCTCATTCAGCTTTTTATAAAAAAAATCTTCGCAACAACCTTCATAAATAATAATTATTTTTTTTATCAATGCATTTTGATTGTTTTTTTCTAAACAAGTTAAAAATTCACGGTATCTATCTTCTCGTTGTTCGTTATACAGAGTTGTCATCAAAATAAATTGTTCATCTACTGAATAGCAAAAAACTGATGCTAAAAATATAAAAGCACAAATCATCCTGATAGTTTTCATCAATTACCTTTTAAATTTTTTCAACCAATAATTGTTATTTAATTTTTCTCTATACATAGGGTTTGTAAAAGCATCACCATAACATTTAATCCACTTATTTAAGTTGTCTTCAGTAATTTCATCCCAATCTTGCACTATTACAACTGGAAGATCTCGATATAAGGCATCTAATGGAGAAGTTTTGACTATAACAATACACCCTAATATCAAATCTTCCCATGTTCTATGGCAATCTAATCCATTACCATGTGGACTAATAGAAAAGGCGTATTCTCCTTTTTTTTTCCATAAATTTGATCGAGTCATCTTTGTAGAGTAATCAATGCAACCAGTTTTTAATAACCTATTAAAAATAGAGCTCCTATCTTCTCCAAACTGAAGATATCGATTAAAACCAACTCGCGTAGTATCATTCAATTGAAAATCTACAAAAGCTTTTGGGATTCTTAAATAGGTGGGCTGTAAAGTAGATAAAATATCTAGTAATATTTCTTCCTGATTTTTAGGAGTATTTTTTCTGTCCCAATCACAATGTTTTTTATAGGCCAGGCTATGAAAATCTAGTCCTATAGGAATTCTCTCAACTTTATCACTTATCCCTTGATAGTCACAATTTTGTGAAAAAATATGCAAAATCCTATCGTCTGCAATAAAAGCATCTAAATCTATTAAATGTGCTATATCTGAAGGAAAAGACTCGTCACCATCAGCTATTACTAATACAAACGAATTTTCAATAAAAGGAAGAACTTCTTTATAAAATTGTGGAATATTTCTACAAGGAACCCAAACGGTATCCCCCTGCTTTATATTTAAATAAGCCTCTTTATTAAATGTAAAGAACCCATTAAAATATTTTTTTGGCGACCTCGGCAAACCAACATCACAAGCCTGAACCAGACCAAAATTCCAAATAAAATCCGTCGACTCCCATCTAAAAGTATTACTAACAGCTAAAAGGAAGCTTGCTTTTAAAAAAAACAAACCCAACCAAATACTTTTCATAGGTCTTATCATTTAATCTTTCTTTTTAAAAACAGAGTAACCATTTCTTAAGGATCTATTTTCACAAACCATAAAATAATTAGGATCTTTTAATAAGATTTCATGATTATGAAAATTTTTAAATGAATTAATGTCATCGAGCAAAATAAATTTTGCCCCATAAACTAATTGCAACTCAGCTTGACCAGAAAATTCAGATCCATCAATGAGAACAACATCGAAATTATCTATCCCTTGGTCATGCTTTATTAAAGCTATGCCATTTTCATATACACCACTGCTGCTAATATAATCTAAATCCTGTCTTAACCATGCCAACACATCTTCAAGAGGATATCCGTTTAAATTAGTCGATTTTGTATTATAAAAAAAACTCACGTCTTCTAAAGATGCTAACGAATTTGCTGGAACAGAAGAAACATTGTAACAAATCACTTGAGCCATCTTAGCATAGTGTTTAGAAAGTTTAGCGAATCTATTTTTAGAAATTTCCATACAAAAGAGTTTTGGACGATTAAGATTTCGTTGAATTCCTTTTGCAAAAGCTTCAGTACTTCCTTCGCCAGAAGATGATCCTATTTCTAAAACAGTCTCTATCTTCTCATTTCTTGCTATCTCATAAATTACTTGATAAAAAGCATCGTTTTTTATTTCAGGAGCAATAATATCCTCTAGTCCAGAATAACGTTCTGCCGAATATAAATTCACAAAAGCAAGGCTAATAAAAAAAACAGCCCTTATAAACATTGGAATCATAAAAACCTTCTATTATATCTTATAAATTATCTATCTTTTTACAAATCACTCTTGTCTAACTTTCAACTTCTCTATCTTTCTAATCTCTTGTCCTAGTCTTCCTAGTTCATGTCCTTCGTAGTCTACGAACTTAAAGATCCTTTCGAACTCTGGAAAGACCTCTATTACCTGTTTAGCCATCTCTTGAGCTATGTAGCGATACCCTAAATGCCCTGCTGGAGAAGATCTTAGTTCACAGATCCATTGCAAGGATCTAAGATTTACATGGAAATACCAATGTATGTTGTAGGCCATGGGAACAACATACTGTGCTTCTTCTGGTAATTCCAGTGCTATGCGATCATAAACTTCTTTAGCTTGCTCTAAGGCTTCTCTATATTCTTTTTCTAATTCTGTATCTAAGATGTCGTCTGGGATGTAATACCCATAATCACAAGTTAGCAATTGCCTTTCTTGTGTTAGTATACGATGTCTTTGAAGGTCTCTGTAGATACCAAAATCTGCAATAATTTCAAAGGTAAATGATGCATGCTCTAGTGCTCGGGGAGACTTCATACGACGGTTCTCTCTTGAATTACAGGCTGCATCAAGGATCGTATTGAGCTTTTCTTTAGGAAGTTTTTCACAATATTCCTGAAGCTCTGCTAGTCCACATTTTGAATCTGCAAAAAGTAATGCTGCAGCTATTTTATAAGGACTCTCTGGGTCATAGTCTATGAGCCGCACTCCTGGCCCTTGCATAGGTTGGATATCTGAGCAATGCTCTTGTTGAAGATTTGCAAGTTCTATAGACATCTGCTCTTTAAATGCTGCATAAGCTAACTGATATTTATGAGACTGCTCAGCTCTTCTCACAAAAGATGGCATAATCTTAGCAAGCTCTTGGTGCATTTTTTTGCCAACGTCTTGCATTTCGCTTAAATTATGACTATTTAACTTTTGTATAAGACCTTCAAAAAATCGCCCATTACCAAATACACCCATGTTAGTTAATGTACTTGAAGGAAGAAGCCCCCTCAAACAATCGAGCACCTTAGCTCGTAAGGCTGCTGTATAGGCACTTTTGGAAACATCATGTTCTCTAGGGAACTTCTTCTCGATCATTTCAGTTAATGGCGGAATCAACTTACCATAAGTATCAAAAAGCATGTTGCAAAGATTTATATACTCTTCTCGGTAAGCAGATGTCATGAGAATAGGTTCTCTATAAAATTGATACTCACCATTAATCTTCTGATCAAAATAAATATAACGAGTAGATTTTTCTAAAGGAGATCCCCCAATTCTAGCATCTTCTATAACTTTTGCTGCAATAATCGAAACATTTTCTATTGCTAAGTGAGCACCACCGAGTTCTCCAATAGAGTCATCTCCATAACCATCCAAAATACGATCATAAAAGTTTTGGGCTCTTTTAACAGCTACAAACTCTTCTTCTTCTTTATCTTCTTGGTTATGCTGATTTACCCCTGCGATAGCTTGAAAAGCCGTTTCTTCATTAAGAATAAATTCTTTTAAAAGAAGAGATCTTAAGCCAAGACTTGATCTAGAATATCTAGAAAACAAAGCCCCTTTAATCACTTCAGGAAGATTACGAAGCGCAAAAATATTGCTTGTTGTGCTCGTTACAAAATGCTTTAAAACTGCAAGTTGGTGTTCATCAAATTCTTCATAATTTTCTATCATTGGGAAACCTATAGTTTTTCTTTTTTATAAAAAGCAAAGTTTCAGTTTATCTGTTTTCAGATTTATTGATAAATATATCTTTCTTTGAGATAAAATCTCTTTATTCAACCTTCTGCAACTTAGCATAGGCATTTAAAAGCAGATACACATATTGAAAAACATGTTCTTGCAATAGGTGCTTTTTTACAAAACAATTTGCTTGGTAAATCATCTGCTTAACTTCGTTTGGGTGTTTTTCTGCCCAGGCTATTTGGATTGCAAGATCGGACATATCTGTCTTAAAGGGTAAATAGTGAACATAGGGTTTTAAAGCGCCATAATACCACTGCTCATTATCAGAAATCTGCTTGATACAAAGAGAGTTAGAAAGAAGGATCCAAAAAAGTCTAGAATATGTGCAGCTATTACCATCTATGTCAATAAGGTACTTATATTGAATATGATCATAAATAGATGTAGAGCTACCTAGGAGGTTTTTTTCTTGAAACAGCTTTTCCAGCAAGGATTGATCGCTATCTGAGACAACACTTGTATATTTTGCATCAAGGATATTTGGATGCTGGTTTGCAAAAAGAACAAGGCTTGATCGAGGATACTTTTCCCAATTATGAATTGTAAAAGCTCCCCCAGTAGTAGCCCCTCTCCAAAATGCCAAACCTATTTTTTCATCAAAAGCAAAATGATAGTTGGCAACAAGAACTTTTTTAATGAGTTTTTTATACCCCAAAATAGCTTCAAAATCAGGAAAAGCTACTGACGTTTTAATATGTTTATTTTTTGCAAACGTCATAACAGGGGCCGGCATTTCTTCATCTAGGCTATCTTCTAAAGAAATAATAAAATCAAGATCTGGAAGTGAGTAATGTTTGGCTAAATATTTTAAAACATAATGAACTGATTGAAATCTTGGGTGATTGTATAAATCAGGGGTTTGATAAAAATCTACCTGGTTACCGCTGAAGCAATGATGAAACTCGATTGTATTTTGAAAAACCTTGCAACGAAACGCTAAAGAAACTTTATTAAGCTTCTCTGTTGTTAAATCCAAAGCTTCCTTAGTAACACCTGTATCTTGAAAAAACTCCAAATCTTTTGTGATTTGCTTTACCATCCATTCAGGTGGTGTTGCAGAGAGTTTTTCAGAAAGAACCCTATGATTCACTCCATGTAATTGAACAACAACAACTGCCATAAAGCAGATAATCCAAAGCGCTTTCATATTTAAACCTTTTTGTAAAAAGCAGTAGTTTATTCTAGTCTATAACCTAAATTTTGTCTCTCTGTCTGAATGGTTGGATAAAGTTGTTTTCCTGTAGCAGACTGGGCGCCTGCATCTCTTAACCAAGCAGACATCGCATATCCAAGCATCGATCTACTACTTTTCTTGAGAAAGAAGTCAAACGGAATAAAAAATGCTATCCCCTTATCATAATAGCGCTTGCCATTGACTATGTCATTAGCATTAGTCATCGTATACCAAATAGAAAACCGCATTCCAGAAGCATAATAACGCCCTATTTCAAAACGAGCACCTTTGTCTCTTGCAAGAAATTGTCCTGCACTCATCTTAAAATCTAAACTCCATGGACGATATTCATAATAGAGATTTAAAAAATATTGATACCCTATAAAGTGAATATAATGAGGGATGTTTTGTTTGTTAATTTGGATAGTTTTTGTTGTGAATCCAGCACCATGATAGGTTCTTTTAAGGACTCCTGCCGCCTCTACTCCTAAAGCAAAACTTGATCCTACAGGATAATAAAGGGATTCTAAAGCAAGCCCTCCATAGGCTGGTTCAAAATAACCAAGAGCAAATCTAGTATACCATCCCTTGCTTACATTGTAGCCTTTTTGGATATACGCTTGCTCTAGAGAAAAATTATGCCCTTGGTAATATAAGATGCTGTCAGAACGAACAATAGGCAGATGAGAAAGATTATACATATCAATCCCACGAAGATTCACAAGGCTTGAAGCTAAGTTATAACTGATCTGAGTTTTGTAATAGAGATTATCAAATAAATACCCTTCAGCGCCGGCTATAAACCCTGTACTGAATTTAATTTTTCCTGTTGTACTACCAAAAAATGTAATAAGCCTTGGTCTAAAAGTGAAGGTCCATATGTCTTTGCTTCGTTTATAAATAAGGGTAGCTGGCTTTTGTGGAGTAGAAGAGCCCTCTACCATAGGGGAGATGGCTTTTAATTCATAATCTCCTATTTTTCTCTCTCTAAACCTTTCTAAATCTTGTGTACGAAAAAAATAAGCCTGCGTAGGAATCCCATCAGCTTCTATAACAACAATTGTTGAAACCACATCAGATGGCATCAGTGTAGAAAGTAAATGTTGGATACGGTCTCTTACCTGAAGCTCTTCTCTATATCTTGTGTTGATAACTTTTAACCAAAGTGTTTTTTCTTCATGAGCATTTTCCATAAGATAGGCTCTATAAAGATTGAGTCCTTGCTCACAAAAAGCATAGGCAAGCTCCTGAGCTAGCTCTTTTTCTGTTCTAAGATAGCCCACAGGCTCTGTATCTATAGGGGCGGTATAAAAAGGAGGGTTATGAATTTTCGGAAAAAACCCTTTACTGCTTCCTATATTATAATAGATAGCCGCTGAGGCAGCTATCGCATCACCCCTTATAGAAGAGACTTTGATCTGTAAAAAATCTAGTAAGTTTAAAGAGAGTCCTACATTAATAGGAGAATGGACATGTCTTCCTTGAGGATGTTCATGAAGGTGATGTTTATAGTTGTTAGCATCATATTCTGCCATCACTGTAAGATCTTTAAGAATAGGAAAAGTTGTTTGTCGAAAAGGTGTCCATGCAAGTCCCCCATAAAATCCTCTAATTCTTCCAGCTCCATATCCGAGAGTAAGTTCTAAATTACAGTTTAACAGCTCCTCTGTAGCACAAACATAAAAAGAGTAAAAACGCTTACTCCCATAAAAATCATCAAATCCAATTGATAAACTCGGAATATATTTAAGACCTTTTCCTTGTTGATAAATTGCAAATTTAATGCTAGCTGTTCTATCTGTATCGTCTCCAAACCCTAAATGACCAAAACCACTTTCTTTAACCCCTTTAAAGACTCTATAATTACCAACTAGTTCTACATGACTAAACATCTGAAAGTTTAAGCTGTAATTATTATAAGGATGGGCATAAGAAAATCCAAGGGCTGCTGTGCCAGTAGGAGCCATCCTAGCAGATGGCATAGCAAAATAACCCATGATGAGCGAATAGTTGTAAGTAAACGGAAGATGCTGCTCTAGTTCATGATTAATACTTTTTACTAAAGAGAGATTATTAAACAGCTCAGAAACTTCGTCTTGAGAACTTAACGAGACCCTTGAAGTTTCAGCCCAAACACTTGTACAAAGTAATAATTGCCATAAGAATTTTAGCTTTAACCTCATCCGTAGTTCCCTAAGTTTTTTGGCACTCTACAAGTGTTTTTGAGGTTCGATACTAAAAAGATCTTTTGTTTTTTGCAATGTCGTTTGAAAAATAACAAGAATTCTAAACCATAAGTTTAACTAAATCTATCTCTATACCCAACAGGCCTCTCTAAAATACGTATCCCTGCGCCTTGACTTCAATGAGAACAATCGACTGTCAACACCCTTCTTATCAAAATTTCTTCTTAGTTAGTTGATTATTAATCGTTTAAACACTTTAAATAGGAAGGAATCTGAATTATCTCGATAAAACAGCCCCCTCTTTTATGGATCTAATCACAAAAACAACCCCCTCTTTTGTTGACTTAAATAAAGACTTTAATATAACTTAGTGATAAGTAAAAAAGAGGGGATCGGTCAACTACCACCCCCTAAAGGAGGTGGCTTGAAGAGGTGACTCTTAAAGCTTGG
>JBAWWQ010000048.1:0-9118 GCA_037146655.1 Chlamydiota bacterium
AACCTAAATAGGTTTAGCATTAGCTCTTAATTTAGAAGCTATATAATTAGAAAGTATAGGAGTCTGCGTTGGTCCAATTTGAGCAATCGCTAAATTTTCCATAAGCTTTGTTAGCTCAGTTTGATCTTGATGCAGAATTGATCTACTAGCAGCCTCTATTAAAAGACCAGGAGTTACAGAGATTTCTAAATCATCTTTATACTCATCCGTCACATAATCTTCATATTTAACAGGGAAACAAACTTCCACTTCCTTTGCTATAGGATCTGCTGCATCTGACAACTTATTCACCATTGCGCAAGCATTAAGGGCTGCACTTTGCCGTTTTTTTAAGGAATTTCTAGACTGTCCCCTATCTTCAACACAAGCATACATACTTCCATACCTCCAATCGGCATCAACTTTATTGGACTGAAAAGCATTACTTTTTAATATCGTTGCTGCTGAAAAATTAGGTTGTCTAATCACTTCGAGATCCTCAAGAGCTCTGATAAACACATTTTGATTTGGATCTATTCTAGGATCTTTACTTGCCCAATCTGCATACGCAGGAGCCTTGCGATTTCCTCTGGTAGTCCCCAACATCACATGCATCATTGTCGCATCCACATCTTTAAATTTTCTTACTTGCATAGGAACATAATCATCACTACAAGCAGATAAAAAAGTAGTATGAGTCTGTCTAATGTGCACTTGACCAAGCCAGTCACTGACTGCCACCATTTGCTCAAACGCACTCACTTCTTCAAAAAGAATCTTGTGTCTAGAAAACGATCCCGCTGTTCTTGGTTGATCATATAACAATGCAATACGAGCTTGATGATCTGGCGATGTTCTTAAAACATTTGTTAAATCTGTCACAACAGATTCCATAGATGCATCCAAGCTACTAGCAATTGGTAAAAGTACTTGAGATGTCGGGAGCGTGGTATCTCCTGCCTTGAATCGATCCATATACTGATTAACTAACATGTTGCCTCGTATTTAAAGGCAGATGAGTTTATAACTACTTGAGTTTTGAATCAATTGGCAATTTTTAAAACACACAACACAGCAAACATCTTGATCACCTGCACTGTCGAACCTGCCTTGAAAGACGAGAGCTTGCCACGCAGATAACTGTAATAAGGTTTTAGACAGTGAAACATATTACCAGTCATCATCTTCTTCATATCCAAGAGCAATTAAAATTTTACCTACTTTTTTCTTAAAAGCAACCTTATGTTCCTCTGTAAACACCTCTTTCCATTGTCCAATCTTTCCAGAACGAAAAGTGCTCCGAAAATTCTTAAAACCCTTTTGACCAAAAGGGTCTAACTCATTTCCATAAAGCTGACTTGCAATCTGATACAACACGCCTTCAGGAGTTTTTAATTTAAGAAAATTATTAATTTTTTTCATTTGTATCATTTGAGCTTCTAAAGTCCCACCCCCATTTGGCCCCACTAAATCTTCATAACGAATTGTTAAAATATCAGGATTTTTCGAATAACGAAATACTTGCTCAGCTACACGCACAAGTGAAACCTGGAGCGACTCACGATAATTTGTTTCAAACACACGCTCGTCATATTCAAAATTAATCATAAAAAGCAATTGATCAGAAAATGCCATCTTAGAAAACATCTCCCTTTGCTGCGCTGTCATCCCAGGCCACAAAGGATTCTTTCTAACATGATACACCATCGAAATCACCACATCTCGCAAATCTCGAATCAAAAGGATTTTTTTTAAGTTGTTCATCCTAGAGTATTGAGATTCTAGCTTAGGTGCTACACAAAGATGTGTATAAAGAAACCTACCATCTATAGAAGTATATTCTGTAGGAATCTGCTTTTCATGCCAAAGTGGCTCTCTTTCTGTAAGAAAATAAAGTGTCTTGATCATCAAATGAGATCCTGCTTTAGGAACTGTCATCAAAAGAATAGGTTGTGTAGATTTTGCCTCACAGAGGTTCAAAAATACAAAAAACATCGAGATGCAACAAGCGACAATATTCACAATAGTATACCTATAGATTTAAAATGCTCCATGAAAAACCACCTTTAAAAAACAACCGTTGCCTTAAAAGCCATTTTTCCATTAATGTATCGCCTTTTATAAAAATTATACGATAAGTCTGTCAATTGTTATTGGGACATATCATAAAACCATAAATACAGATGGCTTTTCAGCGTTTGTGTGTTGTCACGTCATCATCTAATATGAGGTTTACGTGAAATATCTTTTTGTTTTATATGCTTTATTACTAGGGCACTCATTATTTGCCTCTCTTTCTTATCCCGATTTCATTATTTCCATGACCCGCAAAAAAGATGCGACTGAACAATATAAAAACTACCTAAGTTATGATTTGTCTCAGTATCAAGAAATTCTTGAGGAATCCCTCCATATTGAAAACCTCAGATTCTTTCAAAATTGCTACAAACAAAATATAGATCTCGCTCAAGACTCTAACGGCTTATATCGCATTCCTAGAATTGTACATCAAATATGGCTCGGCAGCAAAGTCCCTGCAAAATATAAAACTTGGATGAACTCTTGGATGAATTGGATGGGATGGGAATATAAATTATGGACAGATGAAGATGTAGAGCACCTATCTCTCTACAATCAAAAACTATATGATCAAGCAACCAACTATGGAGAGAAATCTGATATTTTGCGTTTAGAGCTATTAGAGCAATTTGGTGGTCTTTATGTAGATACCGATTTTGAATGTATCAACTCTGATATTTTTAATGTACTGAACAGATCCTTTGATTTCTATGTTGGATTCGAACCTAGCATTCATGGAAGCATTAATCACATCAACAAAATCTGTAATGCTTTAATGGCATCAGCTCCCAACCACCCCCTGATCAAAAATTTGATCGTAAATATGGAAGCTAACTGGTTGGCCCACAACCATGAAACCGCCATTCAAAAATGTGGTCCAGACTATCTCTCTCGCTCTATTTTAGACTATGAAAAAAACATCCTTGTCTACCCTGCTAGCAAAGAGCGCAATAGTGAATATAGAAACATGTATTTACCTTGCTCTTTTTTCTACCCATTTTCTTCACCTGAAATCCGTAAGGCAACTAGCTATGAAGATCTTTTATCAAAAGCAGCTCCAGAGACCGCCGCTATCCATTATTGGAGCGGCAGTTGGCTACCTCAACGCAATCGGCCCGATAACGCTCCTGTCTCTTCTATACCCTCATCTCCCTACGAATAATTCACCTAATCTGACATTTTCCACGGCAAAATCTCTGCCGTGGACATGTCATTATTAAACTAACAGCTTACATAAAATACTGCTTCCCTCTAAATTAAAATCTCCTTTCAGAATGAAAGGAGATTTCTTAAGGCTATTTAGGATAGTGTTCCCTGTGCAAATATTCTCATTGCTCCTGCCATAAATACTGCAAGTTCTAAATGAATCAGATCTAACTGCTTTCTATATTCAGGATGCTCTAGATATAACTGAGCTAATGCCTCATAACCCTCTTTGGTAGTAGTATGGAGCTGCTCTGGTGATAGCTGTTTTACTGCCAGTCTATTTGCTTTGGCAAATTAAAACAGAGAAATTATATTATCCAGAGCTAAGGAGGAAGTCTTTGATTCGACTCTCAACTGGAGTGGCTGTGACAGTTATCGTTTGTGAAGTATTTAACATATTATAAGTAACTATTTTAAAATAAGAGTGGGATAAATACACAGGTGTTTTAAGGCTTAGTTTTTAGGTGATTTTGTCTATGAGAATTGGGGACGACTGGACGGTTTCAGAACTTTCGATTGGAAAAAACTCAAAGTTTCCCTTGGTTTTATATCTGAAAGTTTAAAAAGTACACAGCAGGTCCTTGTCTAGTAATAAGGTCCTTTTATATTAAGCAATTCTAGACCAAATAAAGGACAATATCTTTCTGAAATACAGGCTAGAAACATTTTAAACGAAGCTGGTACGACACAAGAAAGCAGACCACAATTTTCATATTACAGCTAACCTTGTCGTCAACTACCACCCCCTAAAGGAGGTGGTAATTGACTTGTGCCTGCTATTGGTTTTGTAAAATCATTTCTTAGTAATCGCGCATGTTTACGCAATAGCCATTGACGTAATACAAAAGGTGGATGGGGATCGGAGAATATCAAATGTAGTAGATAATTTAACCAACCAAGAGGCTGAGGAAATCTTTTTATAGCTTGTGAGCTCATTCTAGAAAGGGATTGTTCGGCATCTTCTAAGACTAGAGGATCCTTAGTAGAGTGAGTTGCTTGAAGATCGGCCTTATATTCGATAACCAAGCTGATAATCATTTGAATGCTCCATCCGGCCAAAAAAAGCCAAAGAGATGTCTTTAACCATGAATCAACTAGATGATTAGAAGGGAGTAGATACGAAAATATTCTGGCGATACAGAGAAATATGATTGTAAGCCGAAATGCTCTACGTACGTGAAACAGCCAAGGTAAATGCCCAGATTTTAGATGAGAAATTTCGTGCTGAGCTAGCCAATCCCAAGCCTTTGCTCCAGTTGATTCGGGATGGTCGATAGGCCGACCTATTAGAGCAGCAGAAACAAGCACATAAATATGCTTATTCCATGAAAAAATAGCGCAGTATTCAACGCGAGTATCATTTGTCACAACTACTAAAATTTTTTCTTTAAATTCAGGTAAGAGTTTTTGAAAAAGAGCATGAATTCGGCTTCTTTCTTGGATAATGGAATCAACTATTTGTGGATTTACAAGCTTATTTGCCCGTAGGCTTTCTTCATATTTACCTGCACAATCTAACCATTCTTTGGCTAGACTGGTTCTTGGGTCCCACATGCGCTTGAGTTTTGCTAATAGTCCTTTTAAATCCATAAGAATATTTCATGATTACAAGTCAGGACATTTTATCGCAGTTCTCTAGATCAAGTCAAGTGCAGAGATAATCGAACAAATGGTACGTCATGAAAAAGTCGATCACAATTTCTATATTACAACAAATATGGTTATGAACCTAGTCTCAAGAGCTAGAGAAATCTTTGAAAGTTCTGAAGTGGACGAAAAACGTCAACTTTTAGATTTAGTATTTCAGAACTTGCAATTGAAAGACGGAAGTCTCTCATTTTCAGATTGCAGTTTAGGCATGATTTCTTCAAAATTAGTGATAGCCTTTCCTTGAAGGCTATATAAATCTGAATCTATCCATGTTTCCAAAACATCCCTTGACCAGCCATTTTCTAGAGTCTTATGGGCATACCATAGACGTTCTTTTGTATATTTAAGCCTGTCAATAAGTACCATGTTATGCCCCCATGGTATTTTTGCAGCAACTTGCTGCGAAATTGTAAATTCTAGAGGTGAATTATCGTTAATCAACTTAATTTTAATTAGTTAAAACAATAAAAACATTTCTTTTCAGCCAGATAGGTTATTAAAAATAAGCTTCTAGCTGAAAACGCGTTGAGATTTTAAGCCAGATGAGCTATAAAATAAGGTCTATCTGGCTAAAACCGTGTTAAGGAGTTTTTTATGCAACAGTTTCGATTTATAGGACGAAAAGCTGAAATTCAAACTATTGAAAAAGCAGCAAATGCAGGCGAAGCTACGATCCTTATTGTCTATGGTCGTAGGCGTGTTGGGAAAACAGAGCTCATAGAACACGTTCTCCAAGACCGCAAGCTATTAAAAATTGAGGGAGTAGAGGATGGAGATAAAGAGGCTCAGATGCAGCGAGTGCTCTATCAACTGGCAAAAGCTCTAAATGATCCTTATATCACCCATATGCATTTTAAGACGTGGCTTGAGGTTTTTGATTTTATTGCTTCAAAAATTTCTAAAGGAAAATGGACTCTTTATTTAGAAGAGCTCCAGTGGTTAGCAGAGTACAAAAATGAGTTAGTTTCTGACTTAAAGTATGTATGGGATAACAGTTTTAGGTATAACCCTGATTTATTACTTGTTTTATGTGGTTCTTCTCCTTCATTCATGCAAAATCAGGTGGTCCATTCAAAAGCTCTTTATAATCGCTCTATTCATGAATTGAATTTAATGGAGTTTTCATTAAGCGAAATACAAGAGTTTTTAGAAAATCGATCCTATCGAGAAGTTATGGATGCACATCTTGCTATTGGAGGTATACCTGAGTATCTAAAACGGATAAAAAAATACTCTTCCATTCAGATTGGAATTTGCGAAGAGAGCTTTAAAAAAGACAGTTATTTTAGCAATGAAAAAAACCGAATTTTTATTAGCAGTTTTGCTACCAATCGGCATTATCAAGATGTGATTGATTACTTAGCTCAAATCAAGTTTGCCGATAAGAGAGACATTGAAAAATTTTTGAAGATAAAAGGTGGTGGTCATTTGTCTTCACTTTTAAAAGATCTTGAAATGTGCGGTTTCATTAATCGTTATCTACCCTATCAAGTAGAAAGCAATAGCAACTTAGTAAGATACTGTATCTCTGACAACTACTTAAGATTTTATTTTAAGTTCATTGCACCTCTATTAACTAAAATCCAACAAGGTGACTTTAATAAAAACCCTCTTCACGCTCTTAATCAAGATTCATATCAAAAATGGCTAGGACTTTCTTTTGAAAGATTTTGTCGTAAGGAGAATTTACTTATTGCTAAAATTGTGGGTTTTTCAGCCGTTCGTTATAAAAGCGGCGCTTTTTTCAACCGATCAACAATCAAAGAAGAAAAAGGCTATCAAATCGATCTTATTTTTGATCGAGCAGATCACGTATTAACCCTCTGTGAAATTAAATACACCCAAAGCAAAACCTGTGTAGAAGTGATTGAGGAATTTGAACAAAAATTAAAGCTATTTCCTAATACTAAATCAAAAACTATCGAGAAAGTATTAATCACAGCCAGCGGCGCTACTGATGCTTTAATAACAAAATCTTATTTTGATAGAATCATTACCTTAGAAACCATTTTCAATGCGATACACCTACCATAAATTCAAGAAACAACCCAAAGAGCAACAGCGAAAACTACTTAATCTTTTTCGATTAATGAGTGAACAAGGAAAAATTTTTGATGATTAAACGTTAAATACTTAAATCCACAACAACTATCCCCTAAAATCATACTTCACCCTATCTAGTCATTTTAAAGTGTGCCATGAGTGTGCCGCTATAACATTCCAGAAAAACAAAAAGTCTCACAGCTTGTGAGACGATTGAAAGAAATAACAATCTTTGAAATGGGAAATATTCTACTTAAGCTAAACTAATCTTCAAGTGTCTGCCGAGAGCTCTAGCCGCCTTTGCAAAAGAACGAAGTGTTGATGGAGCTTCCGGATCTAAAATGCGATCCACAGCAGAACGGCTCGTCTCCATACGCTCCGCAAGCTCAACCTTATCAATCCCCTGCTTCTTCATCTCTTTCTCAACTTGAAACACAAAAATGCGTTTTGCTACAACTTCCTCAATTTCCTCTAACATTCCCTCTTCTTGGAAAAAATCATCAAAATTAGATCCGATATGTTTATTTTTTTTCATACTTATCCCCTTTTTATTTCTTTTGCCCTACCCAAGGCTAATTCTAAATCTTGCTGAGGCGTTTTTTGAGTTTTTTTAATAAAACCATGCACAAGAACCATCTGCCCCTCATACATAATAAAAAGAACTCTAGCAATAGCACTTGGCAACCTCGAACGCACTTCCCATAATCCCTTACCTAAATTATCCACAAGTGGCATCCCTAAAGGCCAACCTGTTTGAATCATTTTTATATCTTCTCCAATCACCCATCTTTCCTCTTTCTTAAGAGATTTTAACCACTCTCTAACAGGCTCTCTACCACTTGCTTGTTTATAAAAATCGACAGAAATAATTTTCTTAGGAGCTATACCACTCATATTTCCCTCATAATGCTATTTTACCAATTTTGGTACATTCTAGCAAAGTGGATTATTTACCAAAACAACTAACTAATTAAAATTTAAACTATTAAAATTTGAAAACTTGAAGCCCTTCACTTAAGAATCCCGAGGATTCTTCCCTTGAACTGGTCTTATATAGACAGGCCGTTGCTTATGAAAAGTCGCACAAGCTGTGCGATAATTTAAAGAATAGTAAATTATATCACACAGTCCATCATAAAGCTCTCCTGAAAGAGTCTAGAACAATCGGGACAAAAGCCACAAAACACCTTCTATATTTCATCCTGATATATTATAGGATTCACACTAAAGACTCGACTTGGTCTACCGGATTTCTTTTCATTTTCCGGTTCTTTAATAAAGTAGTTGCCAAGCAAGATATCAATACATGGCTCCATATCCTTAGCCTTTTTAAACCGGTTCTTATGAACATAATGACAGTCTCTAAAAGTAAATTGCTGACACCTGTTTTTCTCAATCCATTGCAAGATCAGAGTTAGAGAATTAAAAAAACAGATTCATGAAATGATTAATTCGTCTACGTCTTAACGACCGACCAGCACATATCTTGGCATGATTTATCCTAGAGTGTCATTTCAGAGTGTGCAAAAATGCTTTTAAGAACTTGATATTTGGCGGCACATTTTATAGGTGATTTTGTCTATGAGAAATGGGGGCGGGCGGACTCGAACCGCCGGAACCCGAAGGTGAGGGATTTACAGTCCCTTGCAATTGCCGCTATGCGACACCCCCTTTGAGAAAAAATATGCTGGAGAAAGGAATCGAACCCTCAACCGTCCGATTACAAGTCGGGTGCTCTACCGTTGAGCTACTCCAGCAAATTTTTTGATATCTTTTGCATCAAAGAGGTCGTTTGTAAGCAATATTTTGTTACAAGATGCACTATTTTGTCAAAGAAGAAAATCGATTTGCTAAAGAATTTTCCTTAACCCCTGATAATTTATCTTCTTGCACGTGACTTTGGAAAAATGAAGCGAGTTTAGAAGTACTTACTACAGACATCCTAGAAGGTGTCAATAAGCTTTGTTTTGGAAGCCCACAACATTTTTTAAACTTTTTCCCAGACTTGCAAGGACACGGATCATTACGCTCTACTTTTGTCATTTTTCACCCTATATTTATAAAATTTAAGAATAATTTTACCTCACTTCAGAGTTTTTGTCCATGAAAACCTTGTCCTTATACCCTTCACCAATGTATGATACCATACTCTAATTTAAGG
>JBAWWQ010000049.1:0-9053 GCA_037146655.1 Chlamydiota bacterium
TATTTCTGGTGTGTTTCTTGCTAAAACATTTGATAAAAACTACTTAGCACACGGATCTAATCTCAAAAAACTGCTTTGCGAATCCCTATTAAATAAAGCTGTAATCGCAATTTTTATCGGAATGATCACGGGAGTTTTTTTATATAATCATCAATTAACACCTATAGGCAATCATCTGCTTGTATCTTTCAAACCCTTGCTATGCTTATTTTTATTGGACATGGGACTTCTTGTAGGTCTACAAAAAAAATATTTTCGCGCTTTTTCTTCATCACTGAATCTTTTCGGACTTTACATGCCACTTATTGGAGGATGCTTTGGACTTTTATTAAGCTATCTATTCCATCTAGATATTGGCACAAGCACACTCATGGCTGTCTTAACAGCTAGCGCCTCTTACATAGCAGTCCCCGCTGCCATGAAAATTGTACTGCCACAAGCTAAAGAAGCTGTTTATCTCCCTCTCTCATTAGGCATTGCTTTTCCTTTTAATGTTATTATAGGCATCCCTCTTTACTATTATTTTGCTAGTAGGTTTTTAACATGAAAAAACCAGACTCTGTCTATATAGGAAAAAAAATACTATTAACAACTATGCACAAAAAAGAGCTCTACTTAAAGGCCCCTTGCGAAAAAATCTTAGGCGCTTCTTTATCAATATCAGATGAATCTATCAATACTGATGCCCTTGGAACTTTTTCAGGAGAAATTGAGCGAAAAGGAAATCAAAAAGAGACGGTTTTAAAAAAATGCTTTCTAGGCTTAAAGGGGTCTGGTTTCACATTAGGAGTCGCTAATGAAGGATCGTTTGGTCCTCATCCACAAATCCCCTTTATTGCCTCTTCTTTGGAAACCCTTGTGTTTGTTGACACAACTAGAAAGGTAGAAATCTTTGAAACTATGCTATTTAAAGAAACCAACTATCGACATACAACATGCACTAACTTAGATGATTTAACAAATTTTTTTAAGTATGCACTTTTCCCCTCTCATGGACTGATCATAAGACCAAATCTTTGCAATGACAAAACTATCCTGTTTAAAGGAATTCAAGATATTACAAAGCTTAAAGAAAGTATCAGTCTTTGTGCAAAACACTCCGATGATAAGCTCGCTCATATAGAAACTGACATGCGAGCCCATATGAACCCAACACGGGGTCTTAATCTTAAAAAATTAGGCATCCGCTTATTTCGTCGTTTAAGTCGACTTTGCCCTCTTTGCCACACTCCTGGATGGGGAATAACCGATCTCAAAAAAGGAAGGCCATGCTTAATCTGTCAATGTCCTACAGAACTTGCATCAAGTTATATATGGACTTGTATTCAATGCCCTTATCAAAAGGAACAACGTTTCCCAGAATGTCTTCATTATGCTAACCCCTCTTATTGTAATGTGTGTAATCCATGATTATTAACCAAAACCAAGCTAAAAAAATCCTCTTAAATGGAGGTAATGTTATCATTCCCACAGAGACTGTCTATGGGCTTGCTGGGTCAATTTTTCACAAAGAAGCAATTGCCCGTATCTATTCTCTTAAACAACGACCTCAAAAAAACCCACTTATTATCCACGCAGCAACCATTGATCAAATTTTAACTCTAGTTACAAAGGTCCCTAAAAGTTTTTTTCAACTTGCTACTCATTTTTGGCCAGGACCTTTGACGTTGATTTTAAATGCGAAGGAAACAATCCACGCTTCAATTACAGGAGGATTACCAACAGTTGGAGTCAGAATCCCTAACCACCAAGCAACTCTTAACTTAATTAAAGAAACAGGGCCCTTGGCAGCCCCTTCTGCAAATCTTTCAGGGAAACCCTCCTCTACTAGGCTTATTCATTTAGAAAAAGACTTTGGAATTAATATCCCTATTTTAGAAGGTTACAGTCCCACTCATGGTGTAGAATCAACCATCTTAGGATGGATTGATAGCTCATGGCAAATCCTTCGCTATGGATGTATTACAAAAGAATCCATTGAACAACTTTTAGGAGAACCTATTTTAGACTCTGAACTGCCTATTTGCCCTGGGAAACAATTTAAGCACTACAGCCCACAAGCTACTCTTTTTTGCAGCTTGGCAGCACTACACACTGCTGAAGCCATTATTGGTTACGAAAATCGAAACTATCCTCTTTCTCTCCCTTTTTATTCATTAGGTCAAGATACTGACCCTGTCGCGATTGCATATAATCTTTTTGCCACCTTTCGTCAAATCGATGAAGACAATCACTCAAAAGTATGGATTGATATCGATCTACCTACACAAGGTCTTTATCAAACAATTATTGAGCGCATACTACGCGCCATGGAATAATTTCTTTAGCATCCTGTACCTGCCATAAGAACAACAGGGACTAAAAAATCTGTTGTTAATGTATACGTTTTATTGGGCACAATATCCACCCAATTAGTAAGAAAATCTGGATCTTTTTGACCTTTTGACCAAACAAGCACTCTAAAATGCTCAGCATTATCAGGGATATTTATATTCACCTTTCCAGGCTGAGCTAGCAACTGAACTGTACTTGAATTTAACTTTAATCCATACGTCACAGCTTTATTTCCTTCATCAACATCTTGTGCAGAACTTGCCCATTGAATAGCTATCTTTGATTTTTGAGCTTTATTAGGATAGATTGTCTGATTTTCAAATACAAAGCTTTCAGCAAATCCTGCTCTTGCTACAACTAATAATGCACACAACACAAGCATCATTTTTTTCATCTTCATCTCATCCCCTATCATTATTCAACAATTATCCCTTCTTGAGGCGTACATACAGCATTTAAATTTGTCTTTGGTGGTTTTAATGGAAAAACTCCTCCAGAGCAAAGAGTCGATGTTTTACCAACCCCTTTAAAAAGAGACTTTGGAATATGAACCGTTACGTTTTTAATAACGTTCACCGCTTCAGCAATTTCAAAATCTCCTACCATACTCAAAAGTTGATAGCTTTCTTCAGGAGTTAACCCTTGCGTACGCACTAAAAAATCAATAGCATTTTTAGACGCAAGCTTCATAGCTTCCAAAAGATCCACATTTAAACCAACAATCATCCAATGTGTATCATTTTCAATAATGGGCCAGCTAAATACATTCCCACCTTTTCTCTTTGTTTTATCAAATACACCCTCTGCCTTCAGATCCTTTCTTACAATAAATTGTAAAACGATGGCTTCATATGAAGTTTCTAAAGCAGTTACATCAATCTCACCATTACTTTGCATAGCATGTGAATCCCCCGTCCAAACAAGACCACCCTTTTGAAATACAGGAAGAAAAATCACAGAACCCGCTTGCAACTCAGGTTGATCTAAATTGCCCCCAAAAGGTCCTGGTGGAACAGAATTAAACTCACCAGGGACTGGCTGCCCCATTTGAGTTGGCATATTTACCGGCCAGCCATCTGGCCAATCAAGAGGAGGTGCTACAGCTAATACACCTGGAAAAGGTTTTAAATGCAAACAAACACCTTTTGTAAATTCTGTCGTATTATTTTTTTTGTCATATTTAAAATATTTGATTCTAGGCTTGGTAAATTCCGATAGAATCCCTTGTGTCGGACTTAAAAAATTATACCCAAAATCATTCAACCGAATTTCATGAACTCGAATTTCAAGCACATCCCCTGGCTCCGCACCTTCAACATACACAGGGCCTGTTAACGAATGCATCCCTCGTCTTTTCTGAATATCATGGGCTACATAAAATTTCGCTACATCTGCAGGAGTGGTTTTATTAAAAACCATTTCATGAAGACAACTATTCCATGTTTCCATGGAAACCATATCGCCTGACTTAACTTTGACAGTTGGCGTTTTATTAAGAGTAAAAAGCCCAAGAGTGACCGTATCTGATGTTGCTGGCACTCTATATGTTTTCCCTACAAGGGAAGAAGTATATAAAAGAATAATAAGTAATGAGAAAACTTTCATATTTTTCAATGTCGCAACTCCTATTAAATAAAAATCTATACGTAATGTTTATAGAAAAGAAACGCAAGAATTAATTTAAAATAACACTATTAATCGACCTGTAAATGCCCAAACACTAGATTTTGTAGGATTTGCTCCTGGATGTAAAATATAGCTAAATACTGGCTGAAAATAACTAGACTTGTAGATTTGTCCTTGATAATAACCCTGAATCATTAACTCTGAATATCTTGAAAAAAGATGTGGATTAAGACGAGACCATGCAAGTCCTGTACCAAAAGAATCATTAGGACGGCTTGGAACAAGTGCAAATGCTGTAAGCCCCATCCCTAAAAAAAGATTCATATTAAGAGTTCTGGAATTATTCCACCCAAACTGCATAAATCCTGAAATATTGCCTTTATTGGATTTATAAGAGTCTCTTATCCAAAGAGCTTGCGAAGCAAAAGCATAGACTCCACCTGTACCAGTTTGTTTTTGGCTACCAGACTTTAAAGTTCCACTTTGATACCAACTCCCGATAGCTGCGATACCAGGTTTAAAACGAGTCCAACCATAGCCTCCTTCTATAATAGAAAAGTAATAACCATTAAAGCGAGGTCCTGTAAGACCTGTTTGCACTCCTCTTGCTAAGTTGCCATCATAAACACCTACATTGATATAGGCTTTTTGAGCAGGAGCTATGGTAGCTGTAACACCGTAAACAGAATTATAATAGCCTCCAATAACCCCTAATAAAGTAGTATTAACAAAAATCGGTGTATAGATCAATCCAGTCACAGATGGTATAGACTCTGTCGGATTCTCTTTAGGTACTGGCTTGGATACGTTATTAAAATGATAAGTCGGTATTGTTTTTCCTATACGTAAACTCAGTTTATTATCCAAAAATGCTTGACGTATCCATAGTTGATATAATTCTGATCGATTAAGAGGAGGTGCACCTGGCAAACTATTATAGCCCTGTACAACCCCTGCATCAGCATTTGTAGGCTGCCCATTAAATTGAAGGAATTCTGAACCTATTGAAGCTCCACTCCACCCAATAGCTTTATCGAGGTCTATATATAGACCCAGTATCAATAAGTTATTGCCTGTCCAACGTCTATTATGATGAGCTCCATAGCCTCCACTTAAAAGGGCATTATAATCCCCCATCCATAATCCACCGAGTCGAATACCAGAACTTTTTGGGATCTTCATCAAATCGCCAAGCTCTCCCGTACCCGTTAAAATATTCACGGCACCTGGGTTTCCGCTAATTCCATAACTAGGTTCATCCGCCTGAGTAAAAATCCTCTGCACAAATAAAAAAACCACCCAAAATATCAACCAGATAGGGCCTGTGAACCACTGATTTTTCTTAAAGCAAAAAGGCATAATTATTTGTTTTATTAATATGTTTTTCGTTTTTTATAATAAAAAGGTTACAAGCAAAAAAAAGCAAGAATCTTCGTGAAAAATCCTTTAAAAATTTTTAATCACAAGATGGTTTTTTGAAAAATAAAAATAAAAAATCTTGAAAAACGCACTGCTCTAAGTCTCTTTCGGAAATTAAATAGATCTTTTATTAATAAAAAAAACGTTTTTTGCTACTATCTTTTTTTAAGATTTATGTTACACTCCTTGTAAAAACACGAGATCTCTATGCGTTTTCGATTTATTTGCTTTTTACTTATCACGTTAACTATTTGTACATTGTCTTGCACAAGAAAACCCTCTTCCCAATCTAATCTCTCTAAACCTCTTGTGATTGTAAGCCTCTCTCCCTATGACACTTTCGTAAAAGACATCGCAGGCGATACATTGACAGTAAAAGTTGCTGTACCCCCCAATTACAATGCTCATGTATTTGAACCTACACCCAAACATCTTGCAAATTTCCATCAAGCTTCCCTGTGGTTTGGAATTGGAGAACCTTTCGAAGCAATTTTACTTCGAACTTTAACTCAACGCAGTCCAAAACTTGTTACAATAGATCTCAGTAAAAACATCCCCTTACGTCATGATGCCTCCACATGTAGTGCTGCACATTCACACTCTTTACATTCAGCTCTTGCTTCTGATGAAACCATTGATCGACATTTTTGGATGAGTCCTCATATAGCGTGGCTCCAAGTAGAAATCATTGCTGAGACGCTTATTCATAAATTCCCTGAAAATAAAGGGCTTTATGAGAAAAATTTAGAGATATTCCGTCAAAAACTTTTGAATCTTGATAAAGATTTACACCATCTTTTAAATCCCTATAAAGGACAAGCTATCATTATTTCTCATCCTTCTTTAGGCTACTTTTGTCAAGATTACGACCTTTTACAAATCTCTATTGAATGCGAAGGGAAAACCCCGCTACCTGCAGATCTTTATAAAGTCATTGCTTTAGCTAAAGAACATAAGGCTCTTTGTGTGTTTACACAAGAACAATTTGATAATAAGGGCGCTCTACTCATGGCAAAACAACTTCACCTTCCTGCCTATAGCATCAACCCTAATCTTCCTGAGTATTTCGACAATCTTATGACCATTGCAAAAAACATCACCGGGTCACAGTAAACCTTATGTCTATACTCTCTGCGTCCCATCTCTTCTTTTCATTTGATAAAACACCTCTTTTGCAAGACATCTCTTTTTCTATATTTCCTAATGAATGGGTTGCTGTCATTGGTCCCAACGGCAGTGGCAAAACTACTCTCTTAAAACTTCTTATGGGTTTTTTAAAACCGCTGCAAGGCTCTATTGCTTTGTGTGGAGGTAGTCCTCAGTCAGCACACCCCTATATTGGCTACGTTCCTCAAGTAAACATGTATGATCAAAAATTCCCTATTTCTGTATTAGATGTCGTATTAATGGGATCTCTTTCAAAACTCACCTGGTACGGAACCTATCCATCCTATGTTAAAAACCAAGCGCTACAAGCTCTTGAGCAAGTAGGACTAGCACATCTGAAACATCGACCTTTTGGCACTCTCTCAGGTGGCCAAGCTCAAAGAGTCTTAATCGCTAGAGCTATTATTAATGCGCCAAAAATTCTTTTTCTTGATGAACCTTCAGCTAATATTGATCCAGAGACTCAAAAATCCATTTTAAAACTTTTGCACTCTCTTAAATCTTCTATGACAATTATCATGGTTACACACCATTTACAAACATTTATCCAAGATATTGATAAGGTGTTTTGCATACAAAACACCCTTACAGAATTTCTACCTGATCAAATTTGCGAACATTTTGCCTTAGGAGTCTTTCATACTCCTTTACTCAATAGGAAAGGAAAATAAGCCATGTCCTCATTACTCCAATTATTTGACAATCCTTTTCTCGTAATGGCTCTTTTCGCAGGTTTTGCAGCATCTATCGCAGGGGGCTTTGTTGGCTCATACGTTGTAACAAAACGGATTGTCTTTATTAGCGGAAGTATCGCACACGCTGTACTTGGAGGCATGGGAATAGCCCTTTATCTACGAAGGACTTTGCATCTTGAATGGTTAAAACCAATCTACGGAGCCTTAGTTTTTGCTATTTTAGCTGCTTTTTTAATTGGGCTTATTCATCTTTATTATAAACAAAGAGAAGATACCGTTATTGCTTCGCTATGGACTTGTGGCATGTCCCTAGGGGTAATCTTCCTATCTTTAACCCCTGGATACAACGTTGAAATTCTCAATTTTTTATTTGGCAACATCTTATGGACTAGCTCTCAAGATCTACTCCTTCTCCTAGGACTCGATGTTGTTATTTTTATTTCAATTTTATTTTTTCATAGAAAATTTCTAGCTATCTGCTTTGATGAAAAGCAAGCCCTCCTTCAAGGACTTTCTATCAATGGTTTATATTTTTTACTTCTCTCTTTAGTAGCTATTACAGTGGTATTACTGATTCAAGTAGTAGGTGTTATTTTAGTAATTGCTATTTTAACCCTTCCAGCAGCAATAGCTAATCTCCTTACACAAAAATTTGCCAAAATGATGGTGATAGCGACTTTATTTGGGATGCTCTTTTCCTCTCTTGGTATAGGAGTCTCCTTTATTATTAACTGGCCACCTGGCGCTACGATTGCTTTAATCGCATCTTTAGGCTATTTTCTATCATTAACTTATAAAAAAACCTGATTAAAAAATTAATTTTATTCCTATAATAAGTTTCTCATTGTTTTAGGGGTTGACTTTGAGACTGAGTTTACGTATTATAGTCTCAATTTTTAAAAAATGACAGCTGAAGTATTTCATTCTAGGAGAGTACATGTACGCAATTATTGAAACAGGTGGAAAACAGTATAAGGTACAAAAAGGAGATGTCATTGATGTCGAACTTTTAGATAGTGCCTTAAATAACACCATTGAATTCGAACAAATTTTATTGATTAATGATGGGAAATCTACTCATGTAGGGACACCAAAAATAACACAATTTAAAGTGTTAGGCGAAATCGTCGACCAAATTAAAGGGCCTAAAGTTGTTGCTTATAAGTATAAACAACGTCAAAACTACAGACGTAAAGTTGGTCATCGACAAAATTATTCTCGAGTGAAAATTCTCGATATCACACTGAGTTAAATTATAAGGAGTCCAAAATATGGCACATAAAAAAGGGCAGGGATCCACACGTAACGGTCGTGACTCTGCAGCTCAACGGTTAGGAATTAAAGCCTGTCACGGAGAGTTTGTAACAGCAGGTAGCATCCTTGTAAGACAACGAGGTACAAAGTGGCATCCGCTAAAAAATGTCAAGCGTGGAAAGGATGATACTCTTTTTGCTCTTGAAGATGGCATTGTTTCTTTTACTCAGTCTAACAAAACTTACGTTTCCATCCTTACTGCTCAATAGTTTTATTCAAGGCTCTGTGTTAAATATAGAGCCTTTTTATTCTTAATTTTTACTGTTTTTTATTATGTTTATCGATTGTGTTAGATTAAAGCTACGAGCCGGGAAAGGCGGCAATGGTGTTGTTGCTTGGACAAGGGAGAAATTTATCCCTAAAGGTGGTCCATGTGGCGGCAACGGAGGCCCCGGTGGATGCGTTTATCTAGAAAGCGATCCTAATTTATTCGCTTTAGATGGTTTTCGCAATCAAATGCTTCTCTATTCGGAAAACGGTGGCGCTGGTGGATCTAAT
>JBAWWQ010000050.1:0-8957 GCA_037146655.1 Chlamydiota bacterium
GAAGTAGGTGCAACAGCTGTAGGAAGTATCTGTCAGACCTATCAAGAGGGAAGGCAGTATTTTAAAGGAGAAGAAAAAGGGTATTTTGAGTTTGGTGGATCCTCTGTTTTAATGTTATTTAAAAACAACAAAGTGATTTTTGATGAAGATTTAATTAAAGCTTCTTCCCAGAGACTAGAGACGAAAGCTAATATGGGCGAGTCTTTAGGTCAGAGCGTTTAATGTTTTACAGATAGGGCAGGATTCGATGGTATGCTTTTTTGCAGGGCAATAGGCCCTTGCATAGTGAATGATTTGTAAATGGAGTTTGTTCCAGCAGGATTTAGGGAATAGCTCTTTAAGATCTTTTTCTGTTTGTGTAACATTTTTGCCAGCGCTTAGTCCCCACCGTTTAGCACATCTATGGATGTGAGTATCTATAGGAAATGCTGGTTTATTAAACCCTTGTACCATGACAACAGAGGCTGTTTTATGGCCAACACCAGGAAGCTTTTCTAATTCCTCTAAAGCATTTGGTACCTGGCCCCCATAATTATCTAAAAGCATGTGTGATAATTGACTGATTGCCTTAGCTTTTCTAGGGGATAGGCCACATGGCTTAATGATGCTTCGTATTTCTTCTACAGAGAGTGTAATCATTGTTTCTGGAGTGTCTGCTTTGTTAAATAAGATAGGGGTGATTTCATTGACTTTTTTATCTGTACATCTTGCAGAGAGAAGTACAGCTATAAGAAGGGTGTAGAGACTATGGTGAATTAAAGGAACTGTTGGGTGTGGAAAAAGTTTGTCTAAATGGGTTTTTACAATTTTAGCGCGATCTTTTTTCATTTGCCTACACAGAACTTAGAAAAAATTGCATTTAAAATATCTTCTGAAATGTTAGTTCCAATAATTGTGCCAAGTTCATGCAAAGCAGATTTAATTTCAATAGAGAGAAATTCTGGGGAGAGGTTTTCTTTTAATCCAGTTAAAGCAGCTTCTAGCGCCTTATAGGCTTGCATGAGCGCTTGATAGTGTCTTTGATTTGTAATAATGAGTTGATCGTTAGAAATAAATTCTTTTTTTTCAATAAGGTGATAAATCCCTTGTTTTAAACTTTCAAGACCTTGGCCTGTTTTTGCAGAAATAAAAATTTGGTGAGGATGGGTGCAATAAGAGGGGGTTTCCAAGGTGGTATCGATTTTATTCCAGATAAGTAGTGTTTTACTTTGTGGTAATTTTGATAAAAGCCTCTGCTCCTCTTCGTTCCATCCATTTTGAATGTCTACAATTAGTAAAATGATATCTGCTTTTTCGGCCGCTAGAAAAGAGCGTTTAATCCCTTCTTGCTCTATGATCTCGTCTGTTTCTCTAATTCCTGCTGTATCTGTTAAAGTAAAGTGAAGCTCTCCTAAAGAGAGTTCTTCTTCAAGGGTGTCTCTTGTTGTTCCGGCTATGTTTGTAACAATAGCTCGTTCACGGCCGCTTAGAGCGTTCATTAAGGAAGATTTTCCTGCATTAGGAGAACCTAGCAAGCATAGAGAAAGGCCTTCTTTAACAATTTTTCCTTCATGATAGGTTTGGCATAGGGTGCCCAATTGATGTATTGCTTCTTCAAGTATGATTAAAATATCTTCATAAGAAGCGAATTCTAATCCTTCTTCAGGATAATCTACCCATGCTTCAAAAATAGCTGCAATATGAGTCAGGGTTGTTTGAAGATGAGAAATTTTTGTTTTAATATGACCTTGAAGAGCATCTTGGGCGCACTGCAGAGCTTTTTTGTTTTTAGAAGATATAACTTCTTGAATGGCCTCGGCTTGTGTCAGATCAATTTTCCCATTAATAAATGCTTTAAAAGAAAATTCTCCTGGAAGTGCCGGATGAGCTCCTACCTCTAGAACTCTTTCTAAAACTTTTCTTGTGATAAGAGATCCACCGTGACAGTGGATTTCTATAGTATCTTCTCCTGTAAATGAGCGAGAGCCTCGCATGATAAGAAGAAGCACTTCATCAATTGGTTTCCCTTTGTTATCTAAGATTTTGCCGCAGTGAGCTGTATGGGTTGCATAAGAAGCAATATTGCCCGAAAATATCTTTTGAGCAAGCATAAAGGCCTCATCTCCAGAAAGGCGGATGACTGCGATCCCTCCTTCTCCAGGAGGCGTAGCAACGGCGGCTATTGTTCTTCCTTTTTCATAACTTCTGTGAACAAATTCCATAATAAAACGGGTTATAATTATATTGGGTCTAACTATAACAGAAGAAAAGTTGCAGCGCTATTATTTAGTCTTTTATGCGTAGTTTTTTTAAAGAAAGAGTGATTAACTCAGCAAGTTTAAGTGTTTCTGGATGGGTTTTTAAAATAGTTTTTGTAGCTTGTTGAGCAACATTTGGGGCATATCCTAGATTGACAAGAGCAGAAACGGCGTCATTGACTAAAATGATTTGTTCTTTAGGTAGAGGCTCTATAATGGTCGCATCTATTATTAAAGATTTTAGTTTATCTTTGATTTCTACGATTAGGCGTTCTGCTGTTTTTTTTCCGATCCCTGGAATTTTGGATAAGGTGAGGATGTCTTGGGATTGAATAGCGCTGACTAACTCTTTTAAAGGCATGTGACCAATAATTGATAGAGCTGTTTTAGGCCCTATACCAGATACATCGCTGAGCATTTCAAAGGTGTCTCTATCTGTTTTTTTTAAAAAACCAAAAAATCTCTGTGAATCTTCTCTGACAACATAGGATAAAAAGCATTTAATTAGTTGACCGATACTTCCAGAAAGATCTGTATACATATGTACGGGGATGAGGATGTTATAACCTATACCATGGGTTTCAAGAACGATTTTTGTGGGGGTAAGTTCAGTGAGTATTCCTTGGATAGATTCATACATGAGAGGGCCTTGGTTTTAATTTTTCTTCAAATTGCATATGATGTGCGTGACAAATAGCTAGCGCTAAAGCGTCAGCAGCATCTTCAGGTGTTGGAGGGGATTTAAGCTGCAGTAGCATTTGTAGCATTTTTTGAACTTGCTCTTTTGTGGCGCTTCCTTTTCCTACAATAGCAAGCTTTGCTTGTTTAGGAGCATATTCATGTATAGAGATATCTTTTTTAGTAGCAGCTAAGATAGCCATTGCTTTAGCCATTCCAAGTTTTAAAGCGCTTTGTGCATTTTTATAAACAAATTGAGATTCTATAGCTAGACAGCTTGGCTTATGCTGCTCAATTAAAGCTTCTAATCCTTCGTAGATGATTAAGTAGCGTTTATTTAAATCAAGAGTGCTCGGTGGTCTAATGCAACCATAGTCTAAGGGTTCTATTTTAGAGCCTTGGCAAGCAATGACTCCATAACCTGTGATACAGGTTCCAGGATCGATCCCCAAAATAATAGTAGATTTTTTTGAAGAAGACAAAATAGAACCTCTTATAAACATCTCTTAAAAGATAAGAGATGTTTTAGGAAAAAGAAAGAAGATTTTCCTCTTTTTCTCTTTTTCTATTAAACCTCGCCAAATCCATAGATTTTTATGAGATTTGGCGGATTTTCCCGTAAAACTCGCCAAATCGCTGTTTTTTTGATAGATTCGGCGAAATATAAGCTATATTTCGCCGAATCTTGTTGATTTAATAGGAAGAGATATCTATTTTTAGAGGAAAAACAGGTGAGAAATGATTATTGGACGCCAAAAGGAACAAGCCATTTTACAAAGGCTCTTTAGTTCGAATAGAGCTGAATTTTTAGCTGTCTATGGGAGGCGCCGCATAGGGAAAACTTTCCTTATCCATGAGTTTTTTAAAGATAAAGGTGTTTACTTTGAAGTTATAGGAAGAAGTAAATCTAGGAAAAACGACCAGTTAAAAAGTTTTTATAAAGAATTTCGAGGGTTGTTCCCAGAGGAAGCGCAAAAAAAAGTTCTAGAGGATTGGTCAGATGCTTTTGATCTTCTTACTAACGCTATTGTGAAAATTGATCCATCTCGCAAATGTATTATTTTTTTAGACGAACTTCCTTGGTTAGCTTCTCCTAGGTCAGGCTTTCTATCTGCTTTGGATTATGTTTGGAATCGTCATTTATCAAGACTGCCTAATGTTTTATTAATTGTTTGTGGATCCTCTGCAGGATGGATGATAAAAAAGGTGATAAATGATAAGGGAGGATTGCATGGCCGGCTTAGCTGCAGCATCAGATTATTGCCATTTTCTTTAGGGGAAGCAGAAAAGTTTTTGATAGATCAAGGTGTTCATATCAAAAGAAAACAGTTGATAGAGCTTTATATGGCTGTTGGAGGTATCGCAAAGTATTTAATGAATGTTCCTCTTGCAAAATCATCTGCACAAATCATTAATGAAATGTGTTTTTCTTCTCAGGGAGCTTTATTTGCTGAATTTCATAAATTATATGAATCGCTTTTTGAACATTCGGAAAAGCATATTATGATTGTACGAGCTTTAGCCAAAAAGAGGAGAGGAATGTTTCAAGAGGAGCTTTTACAAGAAACAAATATTGCACAAGGCGGTGGGGCTGTTGATATTCTTAATGAATTAGAGCAATCAGGATTCATTATGAGTATACCATCTTTTGGGAAGCAAGTGAAAGAGCACAAATTTCGATTAATGGATGAGTATTCACTGTTTTATTTAATGTGGATTGAAGAAATAAAAAGTAGTGTAATTAGAGATTTTGATAAAGAGTATTGGAATAAAATGCGTAATAAGCCTGTATGGTATTCTTGGGCTGGATATGTTTTTGAAAATATTTGCTTAAAACACTCTGGAAAAATCAAAGAGCATTTAGGAATTTCTGGTATTACAACCAAGGAAAGTCATTGGCAATATTTTTCTGGGAAAGAAAGTGATGAACAAGGAGCTGAAATTGACCTCGTAATTGATAGAGCAGATGATTGTATTAATCTTTGTGAAATTAAATTTTGTGAGGATATATTTGAAATTGATCGTAATTATGCTAAAGTTTTAGAACGAAAAAAAGTTGTTTTTCAAAAAGTAACAGGAACACGTAAAACTATTTTCCTAACAATGATTACTCCATATGGAGTTAAGGAAAATGAGCATTATATTGGTCTTGTTAATCAGCAAATGACGATGGATGCATTGTTTTAGCATTAAAAACAGGTTGAATATATATTTTCCCATCACTCAAATGATCGAAATCATGGTTGTTTATAATGGGAGCGATGTAAAGCGTTTTTAAAAAATTTGTTATCGAGAACCTTTTAAAAAATTAAGTAAAAAAATTATGAAAGACCTATCGCTACTTCAGCCTAAAAAGATTCTAGTTCGTATGCCTAATTGGATAGGGGATTTTGTGATGGCTACTGCTGTCTTGAAGGACCTAAGAGATAAATTTCCTCAGGCAGAGATTACAGCTATGTGTAAAACTTCATTAAGTCCATTGCTACTACACGATCCTTCTGTGAATGAGGTTTTTGGTTTTAAAAATACAAAGAGATTTTTTTTTAGAAGGGATACTCAAAATAATATAAGAAAAGCTTTAAATACGGGAAGTTATGATATAGGAATACTTTTGACTAACTCGTTTTCATCAGCTTGGTGGCTTTGGCAAGGAGGGGTGAAATATCGGCTTGGATATGTTGGTAATTATCGTTCTATTCTTTTGACGCATAGGCTTAGATTTCCAGAAGAAAGAGAAGATCAGCATTTAACTTTGACTTATAAGCAGTTGCTTGGGCCTTTAGGGATTGTACCCTCTTCTACGGCACCTGAGCTTACTGTAACAGACAAGGAACTTAAAAAAGCTTATACAAAGCTTTCGAAACATGGAATATTTCCTCATCATACACTTATTGGTATTAATCCAGGAGCTGCTTATGGTTCTGCAAAATGTTGGCCTCCTGAAAGGTTTCGTTCGGTAGCTTCTCTATTATTAGAGAAAGATTCTAATATACGTATTGTGTTTTTTGCAGATGGGGCTGGAGTCTCTTTAGTGAATACGATTTGTTTAGGGATGCCACCTGGTGTAGTGAATCTTGCAGGCCAAACAAATTTAAGAGAGCTTATGGCATCTATTAAACTTTGTCATGCACTTCTTACAAATGATAGTGGACCTATGCACCTAGCAGATGCGTTAGGAGTGCCTCTTGTTGCTTTATTTGGTTCTACAAATCCTATTACCACAGGCCCTTTTAAACAAAGATCTCAAGTGATTCAAAAAAAAGTAGATTGTTCCCCTTGTTATAAAAGAACATGTCCTATTGATTTTCGTTGTATGACAGGGATTTCCCCAGAAGAAGTTTTTAAAAAACTTCAAAGACTTTTAAATTTATGACGAATAAGAACATACTTACCTTCAAAAGCAAAGCCTATATGTAAAGCACGATGGATATCGCGATTAAATAATTCTTGGTCATATTGTTTTTCTTCTATTTGATCAAGAGCAGAAGCTGCAGCTGTTTCTAGATCCATTTTTTTAAATGGGCTGATTTTTTTAAATTCCATAACTATCCCAAGATCCTTAGGATTTTTGGGGATAAGAATAACATCATATCTACCAAGTCCGCTTTCGCGATTGGATTTAATTTCATAACTACTTTTTAGCCCAATTAACATTCCTAAGATAAAGGCATGGTAGATTTTTTCTGATTCTTCAGCTGGCACGTCAAAGACACTAACAGAAGACAGAAGAAACTCTTGAAAAAGCAGGGAAAATGTTTCCATATCACCACTTATTAAGCTATTTAATAGCAGGTGGTATTTAGGCTCTTGAATGCTTTTTTTGAACCAGTCTAAAATCATAGATTTATAAAGTTCTGTGACTTCAATATTAGGAATACGTAAATGACAGGGGGTTCCATAGACAGGCGTAGAATCAAGAGTTAAATATCCGCTAAACAGAAGTAATGCCCAGATCGTATCTGGAGAGGTTTCTAGCTCAGAAAATACGATGCCTTCTTCGATTGTTTTTTTTATAACACCACCTCTAAGAAGTTCTTCAACTTGAATTTTTAAGTCGTCTGAACCTTTAGTGATAAGGGTTTTCATGAGGATATTATCACTTGTATTGACCCAATAGGGGATTAAGATACCTCTTTTTGCAATGCAATTTAAAACAGACCATGGATTATAGATCCCCACGCAGGAACCAATGCGATAACCATTATACCACTGACGTAGCTCAGGGAGTTGACTGGAAAGACTATAGTCTTGCAAGAGTTTTTCAACCTCAGATTCTAATAAGCCAAACTTGTCTTGAAATTCTTCATTTAAAATTGTAAATGTGCTGATGTTGTTGAGGCCTGAAAAAATACTTTCTTTGGCAATACGTAAAATTCCTGTAAGAACACCTCTTTCTAAATCGCTATTATCCTTTAAACCATTAGATAGCCAGTTGCGTAAAAAATTGATTAAAGTGTCATAATATCCACCTATATAGGCGCTGTGAGCTGGAGTGTCGTATTCATCAATTAAAATAATAACTTTTTTTTGATGATAGCGATGGAGACATTTTGTGAGAAATTGAAGACTTTTTGCATAAAGCATTTGACTTCCTTCTCTATTAAGGATGGTCAGATAGCTTTCTTTTTCTTGGCTAGCTAGAATATTATCTTGTAATAGATAGTCATGGCGTTGGAATTCTTCAGCAAGAATTTCACGTAGCGCTTCAAAGCTTTCTTCCCAAGAATTATATTTGATATCTTTAAGTGAAATAAAAATAACAGGGAACTGTCCTTGTAATATCTTGTATTTTTCAAGTTTCCAAATATTGAGGTTTTTAAAGAGATGACTTGTGTCTGTTTGGCTTTTTTCAAAAAAATAACGGAGCATAGAAAGATTTAAAGTTTTGCCAAACCGTCGCAAGCGAGGGATAAGGGCAACCTTGGTTCCTTTTTCTAAAATCTCTTGAATAAAAAGAGTTTTATCGATGTAGGCATAATCGCCTTCAATCACTTCTTTAAAGTCACTGATTCCAATAGGTAGTTTTTTATTCATAAAGATCTCCTGAGGTGAAGTATAACTCATTTAAAATAAAAAGAGGAATAGGTAATTTTTAATTTTAGAGCTGAAAAACACCCTTTTGCTTGTAGGTATCTAAGAGACATCCTAATATATCTTTAGATCTTATAAATTATCATAAGGAAATAGATAATGTCATTCTCTCCTTTAAAACAGTATTATAATAATTTTAATGAATTATTTTTCCCTAATCCTTTTGATAGACTACTAAAAACATGGAATAAAGAAGGGAAAAAATCGATCCTTATTTGTTGGAATAGAGGCCTTGGAGATGTTGCTTTAGGATTGTATGGGCTTTGTGTCCAGATACGTAGAGTGATTCCCGATGTGTCTATCACTTTTTTAACAAGAGAAGACCTTGCTAAAGCAATGGATTTATTGGAAGGAGTAAAGGTTTTAGTAAGTAAAGAGATGAAAAGAGGAGTTCCCTTTATTACACAAGAGCTTTTAAACCATTTAGGGAAACAAGAGAGTGATTTTGATTGTATTTTAGAAAAAATTGATACGAAAAAATGGCTTTGTTGGCAGCTTGGAAAACTTACTCCAAAGCTTAAATGGAATGCTTCTTGGGATAGTCTTATCAAGAGATTTGATCTAGAAAAAAATAAAACATATTTGGGCGTTCATGTCTCTTCTGAAACATCTGCTTATTATCGTTATGAAAAAAATTGGTCATTTGCAAAGTTCGATCACCTTTTTAATAAAGTAATTCAAGCAACAGATCAAAAAATCATTCTTTTTGGGATGACTCCAGATGAACATTTTAAGCATCCTAGAATTATAGATCTACGAGGACAAACAGATTTTTTAGAGATGATTGCACTTATCAAAAATTGCTGCTCTCATTTATTAGCGCCAGATTCTGGTGTTTTATCTATTGCATATTATTTAGAAGGGCATTTTGCTTTAAGGGCGGTTTCTTTATGGGCCGATCCAAGGCAGGGTATTTTAAAACAAAAAGTAGCTTCGCCTAACCCCTAATAA
>JBAWWQ010000051.1:0-8951 GCA_037146655.1 Chlamydiota bacterium
ATATATAATTACTATTTTAAATTAAAATAATAAACATTAAATTAATGGGTTTTTATGTCGTCTAATATTAATCAATTTGGTTTTGATCAACTAAATCTACCTAGTCCGGATTTAGGATCGTTTGGCTGGGCGCTGTCACCAGGATTACCACCCCATAATGGGATGCAAGAGGTGGCTCAAAATGCAATAAGAGGGGTTTCTGAAACAAATCTTTTAGATGATCCGAGTGATTTGTTTACATCATTAGAGCTTGAGCAAATTTTTTCAGGAGCTGATGGCTGTTTTAGTCCATCTGGTGTAGGATTGCAAGAATCACCTCCGGTGCTAGGTGTTGTTCGACATGTTATGCAAAGAGCTGCTACACATCATAGCATCAACAGATTGACTCAAACCACACAACCAAATGAGGTGAATGAAAGCCTTGTTTTAGAAGGTCTTTATCATGTTCCAGTTGATTCTTTTGATAGTTTAAGTCGTGCCTCTTTAGAGGTAGATTTAATAAATTGGGCAGGATCGAATTGTAATAAAAACAAGGCAAAGACAAGAATTTTGGAATGTATTGAGCATAAAACTTCTGATTTATCTCTAGCGGATTTAGAGTTAGAATCTTGTCCCAATATTTTTCATTATCCTGAGCTGCAGCATTTGAAGATTCTTGATTTAAGTAAGAATAAGCTTCGAGAGCTACCTATTTCTATTGGATTGCTTAGAAATTTACAAAGTCTTGATGTGTGTAACAATCAATTGAAAGAATTGCCGCTTTCTATTGGATTACTAAAAAATTTAGAGGACTGTGCTTTAAGTCACAATAATTTTATCGTTTTGCCAGAAAGTATTGGTCTGCTTACCAACTTGAAAATCCTTAGTTTAAATAATAATTTTCTTAAGACACTGCCTGAATCTATGTGTCTACTCAAGAATTTGCAAATTCTTTTTTTGTCATCTAATCGATTTGCAGCATTTCCAGAGTCTTTAATAGGGCGACCTATTATTTCTCCTACAACACACCTAGAAAAAGAAATGGATGCTTTAGGATGGATAGATTTTTCAAGACTTACTACCAGCGGAGTAATCAAGCTAAAAGCTCTATATTTAGATCAAAATCAATTAGCTACATTGCCAGGCTCTATTACTCAGCTAGCTGAATTAGAGTTGCTTGATTTAAGTAATAATCAATTCCAAAAGAGACCTCTTATTATTGATCTGTTCAAGCGAAGTGTGACTGTTAGTTTGAGTAGAAACCCGCTTGTTGTATCGTCTAATACTGTGCCAAAAGGGTTTGAAATCAAAGATTTAACTAAAACAACCTCGTTGACACCTCTGTTTAAGGCTAAACGAGGACGACTTGAAGGTCGCCCATCTAGCTTAAGGGAGGTTCTTGGAACTATACAAGAAGAGGAAGTTCATGGTGAATTATTTCCTAAAAAGACGTTTAGTTAATTCTGAGCCTGGATTCTTTTGTAAAAACAATTTTTAAAAATCGTTTTTGTTAAGTTCTTCTTGAAAATAATTGCAGGTATGGTAAAATCTTGCCATTCGCTTATGCGCCTGTAGTTCAATGGTAGAACCGTAGCCTTCCAAGCTACTCGTGTCAGTTCGATTCTGATCAGGCGCTCATTTTTTAGGCTATTTCGGCCACTTTTAAAATCTTCTAGAAGCACCTTGAGTTATAAAAGATCTGATGCTATCCTATTGTCTACCAAGGTAATTTTCTTGGTAGTTCTTTAATGTTCGCTTTTGCTCGCAGGTTTAGTGTCAGAGATCGAGGCAACAGGAATACTTAAGGATAAATATAATGAAAAAAAAACCTTTAAAGTTGATTTAAGGGTGCTGACACAAAAAATAAAGGTATACATTTTGACTATAGATAAAAAACAAGTTTCGATTAAAGAGCTTTTAGAGTGCGGAGCTCATTTTGGACACCAAAAACATCGTTGGAACCCAAAAATGAAGCGCTATATTTTTGAAGAGCGCAATGGTATTTACATTATAGATTTAGCTAAAACTATGCAGCAAATACGTAATGCAATTGAAGTGATTCAAGATGTTACAGCTAAACATAAAAGCATTCTTTTTGTTGGCACTAAAAAACAAGCGAAGCTTGTTGTTAAAGAGTGCGCTGAAGAGTGTGGAGAATTTTATGTATGTGAGAGATGGCTTGGTGGTATGTTAACCAACCTTTCAACAATCAGACAGTCTGTAAAGACACTTGAACGTGTTGAAAAGAAAATTTCTGTTGGAGGAGAAGGGTTAACAAAAAAAGAAATGATCATCTTAACAAGAGATCAGGAAAAGCTTAATCGTAACCTTTCTGGAATTAGATCTATGCGTAAACCGCCTGGTCTAGTCGTGGTTGTAGATCCAAGTAAGGAGCACATTGCGGTAGCTGAAGCTAATAAATTAGGTATCCCTGTAATGGGGCTTGTGGATACAAATTGCGATCCAGATCCTATTGATTATGTGATTGCTTGTAATGATGACGCTCTAAAAAGCATTAAATTGATTTTACAAAGCCTTATGCAAGCTGTCCTTGACAAGAAAAAAGAGATGAACGTTGCTATTTTTAAAGGTGATGCATCTGAAGAAGGCGCTGTAAAAAGAAAGAAAAAAACGCAGGATGAAGGGGGAGCAAAATATGCGAACTGAAGTTACTGCTAGTATGGTGAAAACACTTAGGGAACGTACAGGTGTGGGTATGGCTAAGTGTAAAGAAGCTTTAGATGAAGCTCATGGAGATATAGAAGCTGCTATTGATATTTTAAGAAAAGCTGGTGCTGCATCTGCTGTGAAAAAAAGTTCTCGTGAAACAAATGAAGGACTTATTGGATCAAAAGAAAATGCTCAAGGTATAGCTCTTGTTCAAGTGAATGCTGAAACAGACTTTGTTATCAAAAATGATAAGTTTCTTAGTTTTGTAGAAACTCTAACTGAAGATGCATTAGTTCAAGGTGCTTCTTCTTTAGAAAGTTTTATGGAGCAAAAAACCAAAGCGGGTGTATCTCATGAGGATATGCGTGTAGAGCTTGTACAAACTATTGGAGAAAATATCCAAGTAAGAAAAGTTCAAGTGCTTCCTAAGAAAGCAAATAGCTCTTACGGTCTTTATAGACACTTAGGTGGTAAAATTGTTACGTATGTTGAGATTGCAGGAAGTAACAAAATGGATGTTTTAGCAAAAGATGTTGCTATGCATATTGCTGCGGAAGCTCCTGAATACTTAAAAGAAGATGAAATTCCAGAAGAAGTGATTGCTAGAGAGAAAGACATCGCTAGTAGCCAACTAAAAGGCAAACCATCAGAAATGGTAGAGAAAATTTTAGTTGGTAAAATGAAAGCTCATGCAATGCAGGTGTGTTTGTTAGATCAAAAATTTATTAAAGATACTAACGTAAGCATTGAGCAGCATGTGGAAGCTGAAGGAAAAAAAGCGGGCGTTAAGCTTGAAGTTGTCAAATTCTTACGTTGGGAAGTTGGCGCTAGCTAACCTTTAATTTTCGGTGTTTTTCATGAAACCGTTATTTAAAAGAATTTTACTCAAAATCTCCGGAGAGGCCCTCTCTGGAGATTTTCATTTAGGACTCAATAAAGATGCCTGCGACCGTATTGCATCAGCAGTTCATAGCCTCCATGCTTTAGGTGTAGAGATAGGGATTGTAATCGGTGGGGGCAACTTTTTTCGGGGTACATCAGCCAAAGAGTTTCACTTAAATAGACCATCTGCAGACCATATTGGGATGCTAGCTACCATGATGAATGGCATAGTATTAGCTCAGGCATTGACTGATCAGGGGATGCATGCTGTTGTGATGAGCACGATGGAATTTGGTGGAATTATAGAACCTTTCAACTTAAGAATTGCTACTGATGCTTTAAAAAATAAGTCTATTATTGTGTTTGTTGGAGGAACTGGTCATCCTTATTTTACGACAGATACTGCGGCGGCACTTCGGGCGTGTGAAATAGAAGCAGATATTTTGCTAAAAGCTACAAAAGTCTCTGGTATTTACAATAAAGATCCAATCAAGTTTTCAGATGCAGAAAAATATGAAACTTTAAGTTACGCGCAAGCTTTATCTGAAGATTTAAAAGTTATGGATGGAGCAGCTATTGCTTTATGCAAAGATGCAGCAATTCCTATTTTTGTATTTAATTTATTTGAAAAAAACGCCTTCATTAAAGCAGTATGTGCACTTGAAGGTGGAACAAAAGTCTCTTGAAAATAAGGACAAAAAAATGAGCCAAGTTGTTAAAGAAATAGAAACGAAAATGAAAAATGCTTTAGAGCATTTTAAAACAGAGCTGAGAAATTTACGTACAGGGCGTGCTAATCCTGGTGTTTTAGACAACGTGATTGTGGATGTTTATGGTAGTGAAGTTCGCCTGAAAGATATAGCGCAAGTTAGCGTATCGGATTCAAGACAGTTGCTTGTTACCCCCTATGATCCTCAGACAGCTGGGGCGATTGGAAAGGGAATAGAGAGAGCAAACTTAAGTTTAATGCCGATTGTGGATGGGCATTTAGTCAGAGTTCCTGTGCCTCCTTTAACGGAAGAAGTTAGACGTGAAACTGTTAAGATAGGTAAGCGAAAAGCTGAAGAGACAAAAGTGCAGATCAGAGAGCTTCGTAAAAAAGCTAATGATACGATTAAAAAGCAAAAAACAGATAATGAAATCCCTGAAGATATGCAAAAAAAATTAGAAAAGCAAATTCAGGAACTAACAGACAAGTTTTGTAAAGAGGCCGACGTTCTTTTTTCCCAAAAAGAAAAAGACATTATGGAAATTTAAAAAAAAGTGCATTTTACTCTTGATGGAAATTCTTAAAGAGTTTAAGATAAGTGCACTTTTAACGAAGACCAAGGCCCCATCGTCTAGCTCGGTCTAGGACATCAGATTTTCATTCTGGCAACAGGGGTTCGAATCCCCTTGGGGTCATTCGTAAATGAGACTTTAGCTCAGTTGGTAGAGCACCTCCCTTTTAAGGAGGGTGTCGATGGTTCGAGCCCATCAAGTCTCATTTCTTTTTCATTCATTTCAATTTGATTTCAAATGTCATACCTGTCAGGTTCTGCTGATGCAGCACTTTGATAATTTCACCAGCAATAATACTTGGAGCTAAAAGCAAAGAGGGATTTTCTTTAGGAAAGTTAGTTTTTCGCATAGAGGTATTAGTACGTGGGGGTACGATGCTATTAATAAAAAGGTTTGGATGTTCTAAACTTAAACCCTGAGTAAAATTAACAACAGCGGCTTTCATTCCTGAATAAATGGCATAGGTAGGTCTTCCTCTTGTATAAGAAGAAGAGGCAAGATTGAGAATATGCGCACCTTTTTTAAGAGAGCAGTATTTGCATGCATACACAAGAGCTGTAAAATTTGTATGGATAAGTTTATTGATCTCTTCAGATTCTAATTCATGAAGGGAATTGACTTTCAAATATCCACAGGCATTAATTAATCCATCTAGGGGTCCATATTTTATTAAAAGTTTTTCAAACAGGGTTTTTGTTGAGACTTCTGAGGTAAGATCGCAAGCATAGGTAGCTGAGCGTGAAATAGAAATAACAGTTGCTCCCTCTGCCTGTAATTGTTTAGTAATTTCTTGTCCAATGCCTCCTGTAGCTCCTGTAACTGCAAAGATTTTATCTTTTAATTCAGACTTTGTAGTAGTAGGAATGAGAGTGTTTTGTAGACGTAGTAATTGCTCTGCTAAAATCAGATCAAGTTCTGTGGTGATTTTAATGTTTTTTTCAGAACCTTGAGCAATTTGAATAGGGTGATTCATATTCAGAACTAATTGGCAATCATCTGTAGCATTTGTAATGCCTTGGGCTAAAGCTAAGTGGTGGGCTTTAAGAATAAGGGGGTAGCTAAAGCTTTGAGGGGTTTGACCTCTAAGATAATGAGAGCGTGGAGGAATAGCATTAATAGAGTGAGAGTCGATACTATGAACTATTGTATCATGGGATGGGGTGCAGGTATCGCAGGCTCCATAAAGTGTAGCAAGATGGATATTTTCTAAAATAATCTGTTTGGTGACAAAGGGTCTAACTCCATCATGGATGACGACATGGGTAGTCTGAGGATCGCAGGCAAGAAGAGCCTTGTATGAAGAAGTTTGTCTTGTATCACCACCAGCAACCACTTGAATCATAGGATTTGCATAAGCTTGTAGATCATTTAAAATAGAGGAATGCCATAATTTGGGAGCGACTAAGATAATAGATTGGATATTTGTAATGTTTAAAAAATTCTCTAAGGTGTGTAGGTAAAGTTTTTTGCCAGATAGATGGTGAAACTGCTTAGGAAGGGCGTCATCAAAACGGAGTCCATCACCACCTATCAGTAAAATCGCTGTGACCCAAGGGCTTGAATGCATAAAGACCTTTTTAAGATACATGATGGCACTTTGATCTTTTTAGAATCAAGCACTGTAGGATGCAACGTATTTAAATCGTAAGGGAAGCTTGTTGGAGCGCTTGGTGAATGATGGAGGCTCTTTTATGTAAAAGGGTTTCATGAGATAAAGTCTCTTTTGTAGAGACTAGGATATGTCCCCGTCTACATTGGAAAAAAAGATTATTAATTTCTTTGTCGGAAATACCTTGAACCCAGCCAATATCAGCTCCTAATTTTAGAAAACTTAGCGCTGCAAATGCTTCAGATGTAGGTATTTGATAAGAGTGTAATAAAATACCAAATGAGCGACTTATAGAGTCTTTTATATCTGGAAAATTCCCAGATTTGATTACGGAGCGACTATTTCTTTCAAGATTAACAAGTCGAGTAGCACTGTTATATAGGTGGTGTAAAACACTATCTTCAGATACCCCTAAATGAAAGCGGTTTTGCAAAATAACAAGGTCGCCTTCAAAGATGTCTTGATTTTCTTCATAAGAATCAGATTTCATATGAGTAATCAAGATATCTTCATTTTTTGTAAATTCATCAGAGGAGTCGGTTTGATTGATTTGTAAAAGAGCGGGCAGATGAAGATAAGCTCGGACTGTAAGGGCTGTTCCACAGTGATGAATATTTGATGTAAGAAATCCAAATTTTGAAGAAAAAGCATAGTCTAAGTGCTTAGAGAGTTCGTTTTCTATTTTACTTAAAAAATTCCAAGCTTCATGCCAAGATGCACTATAGTCAATTTTATGCAAAGTTAGGTGGTTAGCTAAATTAATACCGATTATAAAAGAGCCGGAAGCATCTACGATCACGCCCTGGTGAGGTCGATCTTGCAAGATGTCTTCCGGAATAAAAAAATGTTCAGAAACAAATTCTTTTTGTATAGGTGTTAACTCAGAGAGTTGTAAGAAGATAGAATTTTGTAAAAAAGGTGATTTTTCACAGGCAGCTTGAATTCTTTCTGAAATAAAACGGGCTTGAGCCTCAGATTGTTGATGAGGAAAAGGGTGTTTTGCAATATTTCTTCTTAAGGTAAATAAAGAGGTTGGCCATAGAGAGCAATTATTGATTTCCCAAGGAAGCTTTGAAAGAAAAAAGTGATCGGAAAAATTAGAGGCTTTCATTAGAGCTCGCCTGTAATCGTTTAATTTGATCTCTTAATGAGGCTGCTTGTTCGTAATTTTCTTTATTCAAGGCTTCATAAAGTGCTTTTGTTAAATCGGTAACTTGTAAAGAGATGGGGTTTTTTTCTTCTTGTTGAGGTGTTTTACCAAGATGCAACAGGGGTTTGTGATTTTTTTCTAAAGCCTTTTGAAGTTTTTCTGGAATGAGTTTCTCATTTTTTATGATTTCTATAAGAGGTTCTTCAAAAACACTATAACATTCACTACATCCAAGAGTTTGACCAGTATCACACATATTTAGTGATGTGTTGCAATGCACACAAGATAGTCCCTGTTTACCATTTGCCCATGAAGTTTTAGCATCTACAGGAGTTTCTCCATGTAGTTTTTTTTGGAGGATAGGACAGTCTCTGCACATATGGGAGCTGTCTATAAGATTTTGGTCTATTTCTTTATAGATAAAGCAGATAGGTTTTTTGCAAGAGCTGCATTCTAAAGGTCTATCTGGTGTCTCATCCATAGATTTTTTATAAATCCTATTACAATCCCAATAAATTTCAGATTAATATGATTTTATTTAAAACAAAAGTCATATTTAGTTTTATTTTAAATTATTTCCTAAACATCTAATATTGTTGAATATAATTAAAAAGAACAGATTGTAATAAAATTTTGCGGATTGTTTTTTTAAAAACCAAAACAATCTTAAGTTGTTAATGGCTAATAGAGTGTGTTTTTATTTATTAAAATCGTGTTGATTGTATAATTAAATACATACTAATGTATTAATAAGAAGGTTTGTTGTTTTTTAATCTTAGAAATAAAAAGATACAGGGGTTTTTAAAATTATGAAAAAAATAGCTTGTTTAGGTGTCATGTTTGCAGTTAGCTTAGGAGTTGTCCCAAGTCTTGCTCAAGCAGAAAATATTATTCCATGTAAACAGTATCAAAAAGTTGCACAAATGCCGGTGAATCCACTCACACCTGCTGAGCAGCAATTTGCAACTCAACTTAGTACGTTGCATAAGCAGATTTTTTCTACCGTGTTTACTGCGCAGTTAAGACAAGAGGCTATGACTCTTATGACACCACAAGATCCTGATATGGGAGGCAATGGTGGAATTTCTGCAGATATGGCTGTAGAGGAAGTTATCAGTAATCATCGAGATACACCTATGACAAATCAAGGCATGGGGTCTGGATCTATGGGTAATGGCAATTCATCTACACAATCTCAAATTAGTCCAACAAAACAGCCTCAAAAGGCAACATCACCAAAATATTGGAATTCTTAGTCTTTAGCAGCGTGCATAAATGCTTCCTTGGTTAAAACAAGGAAGCATTCCTATTTTAGAGGTCAATTAGGACCGGCTTTTTAGCTTTTCACAAATAAATCACGTTTTAATTTTTATTTTTATT
>JBAWWQ010000052.1:0-8771 GCA_037146655.1 Chlamydiota bacterium
TTTATAACCTTAAAAAGGTAGCCTTAAAACCTGCTTTATTTTCATATTCAATAATCAAACATACTCATCTTTGATCATTTATTCGTAAAACACCTAAAAAAAGTGCATTAAACATCAAAAACATATTTTTCTATATATTGTTAAATTAAAAAAACAAATGTATTTAAAAAGAGTTTTTTATTTAAACAGAAAACACAATTTTTAATCTTAAATTTAATTATCTAGAGCGCTATAATTCACGGGATTTTTAAAAGAGTCCTTTATGAAACGTAAATATCTAATAACCTTGCTGATTAATCTGTTTTTTTTAACAGCAACAGCTACAACCTATAGCCACTGTTGTCCCCTAGTCATAGAATCTCTATTTTCTTTAGACTCACTAAAATGGGAGATCTCCCAAGAATATCACGGAAACAATGAGGATCTTCTCGAACTTTGCTCTAAAAACAAGAATTATCCGGAAAAGGTGCAATTTACTTTTAAAGAATTTACTAAAAAAAAGATCGAATCTAACCCTATAACTCTAAGCTCTCTACTATTTCCAGACTATGAAAACATATCCTCTTTATCTCAAATGAAAGAGCTCCGCCTAAATTCTAAATACAAGCAAAGCCCCTATATGAGCTGGAAACTGCTCTATGTATTTGATGAAAATGATATTATTTATAGGTGTATAACCCCCTCTTTAGGCCCTTATACTAGCCTCTATCAGATCACACGTCTTATTAAAAAAGAAAATGGCTTTATATCTATCACTTATGAAACGCCAAAGCCTCCACTGTCTGAAAGAGAGACTTATTGGTTTTCTTGGTTAAAGTCTTTAAAAATTTCTTGAACTCATTTTAAAATACAAAAGATCTTCATAATTAATTTTTTAAGAAAAAAAATAAGAATCTTTTATTTTTTTGATGAAAGCTAATCCGTTAATCGCTATAATCAACTAAAACTACTTCAGGGTTATGGAACTTTATCAAGAATCATACAGTTTTAGTAAGTGGCGACAAAGACTTTGGCCTATTCATTATTCCGAACTTAAAAAACTTCTTCCTTTAATTTTGATGAAGTTTTTCATCTCTTTAATCTATTCAATCCTTACTTGCATGAAAGATACTTTGGTTGTAACAGCCGCAGGCTCTGGCGCTGAGGTAATTCCTGTCTTAAAAGGATGGATAGTTCTTCCTTGCGCCATTATTGCGACAGTTATTTATTCAAAACTATCTAATATTTTCAAAAGAACTACTCTTTTTTATGGAACGATAGGGAGCTTGCTGTTTATTCTCTTGTTATATGCATTTGTTTTATATCCAAATGCAAGCGCTCTGCAACCAGATGTTTCTGCTGATTGGCTTTTAAATAAACTCGGCCACCAATATTCCCATTGGATCGCTATTTATCGGTATTGGATTCACTCTTTATTTTTTGTAACAGCCGAATTATGGGCAACACTTGTGATCTTTCTTCTTTTCTGGGGGTTCACAAACCATGTAACATCTATCGGGGAAGCTAAACGAACCTATACTGTTTTTATTGCAGCCGGAGATGTCGCAACAATCATGGCTGGCCCCTTAATTCTTTTGTATGCCAAGAAATTTGCCCATCTTGATTTCTTATTTACCATGCAATGGATGATTGGTTATATTATGGTTTTTGGGTTAATTGTCATGGGGCTACACTATTATATGACAAACTATGTGTTAACCGATAAACGATTCGCTCTACCTCAATTTCTTAAAAAAGAAAATGCAAAAACAAAATTATCTCTTTTAGAAGGCTTAAAGCACATAGCTTCTTCACGTTATCTACTTTGTCTTGCTGTTATCGTTATAGGGTGTGGTTTATGCATCAACTTAATAGAAATCACCTGGAAAGCTCACCTTAAACTTCTTTATCCTAATTCTGCTGATTATCAAGCTTTTGTAGGCACAGTCACTTCTTACGTCGGAATAGTTGGACTTATCACAGTTCTTTTTGTCGGAGGCGGATTCCTTCGATTCTTTGGATGGCATTTTTGCGCTCAATTAACCCCCATTGTTGTCGGTTTAACAGGCTTAATGTTCTTCTGTTTTGTCCTCTTCAATAACCATGCCCATTTCGGCAAGACAATTTTTGGACTCACCCCCCTACTCTTCCTTGTTCTTTTAGGGGCTTTTCAAAATATCACAAGTAAGGTCATGAAGTATTCCTTTTTTGATCCCACAAAAGAGATGGCTTTTATCCCCTTGGACCCCGAATCAAAAATTAAAGGGAAGGCAGCTATAGATGTTGTCGGCTCACGCTTTGGAAAATCTGGTTCATCTTGGATACAAATTGGTCTTATTGACTTACTGGGAACAGGCTCTGTTCTTTCCATCACTCACCTTTTAGCACCGATTGTCATGTTAGTTGTGATTGGCTGGATTCTTGCTACGCGCTACATTAACAAAGAATTTGTGAAACGACAAAACGAAATTAAATTTTAATTAAATAGTTATTTTAAATTTTGCTAGAATGCGATTATCAGAAAAAATCTAATGGTCGCATGCAAAAATTCATTTTCTACTACACCATCTTCATCGCAATAACCTCCTTTAGCTATGCTAAAAACGTCCCTATAGATGCTGACCAAACAGAGCTTTTAAAAGAAAAACAAACATTTGAACCATGGTTTACTGGTCCTTTATTGGCTGGATCTGGACATACAGTACCAGCTGATCATGTCCTTTGGGAACCTTATCTATTTGCAACAGAATCATTAGGAATCTATGATGACCATTGGAAAACAAAGGACACACCTAAAAACTTATCTATTACCCCTTTGTGTCTTTTCGTCTATGGAATAAATTCATTTATGGATTTTCAAATGATGCCTACACTTTCATCAAATTTCCAACAAGGATCCCACGATACAAGACTTAATGATCTACCTCTTTCTTTAGGCTTTCAAGTTCTTCATGATAAACCCAAGAGCTGGGAGCCTGACATAAGGCTACTTATTCGAGAGATCTTCCCTACGGGACATTACGAGCATTTAAATCCTGATAACAATGGGACGGATGCTACAGGCTTAGGTTCTTTTCAAACAGGTCTTGGTTTAAATTCCCAAAAACTTTTTACAATAAATGCCCATCTTTTAAGGCTACGTTTAAATTTTAACTGGGTTATCCCTTCAACAGTCTTTGTAAGAAGTTTTAACAGCTTCGGTGGTGGCTTTGGAACACGTGGAAAAATAAGACCTGGTCAAACTTTCTCCTCTATTTTTGCAATCGAATATATGTTTTCTCAACATTTTGTAGGTGCTTTAGATATTCAATATCTATTTTCAGGGAAAAATCGTTTTTCTGGCTATAAAGGTCTAGATGCTAAAGGACAAAAAGCCTTAATTGGGAGCCCGGCTAGTCACCAATTTAGCTTAGCCCCTGGACTTGAATATAATTTTAATGTAAATACTGGATTAATTTTTGGGGTTTGGTTTTCCGTAGTAGGAAAAAATAGTAATCGTTTTGTCTCAGGTGTTATTGCACTTAACTATTATCACTAGAGTTTTTTATGATAAAATTTGATGAATTTCTTGTAAAAATCAGAAGAAAAAGTCGTGTATGGAACCTTTATGTTTTCCTGCTTATTAAATGTGATAAAAGTTGGGATAAACTCCTTTCCTATCTTTTTAAATATTCAACAAGATGTTACTTGCGAAAAAGCCCTATCCATATTGAAAAATTTAAAAATCCTTGTTTAGCTTTAAAATACTTCTCTGATCATTTTGGAAGATTTTCTACATCCAAAACCCTCATAGGAAAAGTCACTTACGACATGGAAGATATTACCATCACAAAATATTTATTCAAATTAATCATCGACCAAATTAAATCCCCTAAATTATGTGACCTTATTGCATCAGAGTTTTTAACTAAGGTTTTAGCTTATAGAGATTTACAAGAAAATATGTGTTTGTCCATCCCTACAATTTCTCCCGATAATATTCCGGAAATGGTTGAGTATACCCTTGATACCATTTTTGATCTTTGGCACAACCATGTTGCTTTTGGATTGTATCCAAAAAGCCACCCTACTGCCGCTCCTATTTTGCTTTTTCGTGGCACAGATTTTTCGTTAAATTCAGAAGGAGGAAGAGCTTCTATTTTAAGCGATCTAGACCCAGACGGCCCTGGACGACGTCTTTTTCTTAATGCTCATTCAAACCTTCGTCAATGGCTAAAACAAATGCACCAACTAGGAAAACCAGCTAGAGTCTTAGGTCATAGTTTAGGTGGAGCCTTAGCTATCTATACCTGGGTACATGAATACACTCTCCTCTCTCAAATGCCACATGCTCGCTCGTATGCATTTAATCCTCCAGGAATTAATCAGGATCTTTTTGAATTATGGGATCAAATCCCTTGTGAATGCCGCTCATTTTTAGAAACCTTTGTAACTCGCGGAGATGTCATTTCTAAGTTTGGAAACCTGGTAGGTACAACTTATGAAGCTTTCACCTCCAAGCCCTTATCTCCTATTATCTCACATGAACAACTGATCTTCTCACAACCCGTTTCTTATCTTGTACAAATCGATGTTGAACAAGAAAACTTATCACCTTCTAGAAGGTACTATTCAAATATACAAAAACACACAACTTCTTTGGCTTTTAGATTTGGATTAAAACATTTACTTCCAAAACATTAAGCACTTTATTTTATTCGAGGGTTGATTTTATCTGTCCAATGAAAGAGAAAAAAATCCATCCATCTCACCCCAGTTCTACTAAAAGGATTGGCTATAAAACCCAAGTGCCCTCCTTTTCTAGTTTTTATTACTTCAATATTAGCTGGTAATTTCATCTCTTTAAAAATATCTGAATCGATAATTGGATCATCTTCAGCAAATAAAACCTGACACGGTATTGTAATTTTTCCCATAACACCTTTTGCGCTACAATTTTCATAGTATTCAAAGGCACTTTTATAGCCAATCTGTGGGGCCACATAATATTCATCAAACTCAAAAATACTCATATTATAAGGTATATTTACATGAAGTAGTCCAAATCGCTGGTGTCGATAATGAACATCAGCTCGTAAAAGTCGAATAAAATACCTTTCATATATTTGATTTTTAGGTTGGCCTATAAGTCGAACACTTGCTTTAAGATCTGCAGGAGGATTGACTGCAATCACTTGAGCCAATAGATCTTTAGCAGCCTCCCCTAAATCTCCCGTCAATTTTAATGCGATATTACCTCCTAAAGAAAATCCTATTAAGGTGATTTTAGATTCAGGTGAATTTTTCTTAAGTTCTTTTAATGCATAAATCACATCATCACCACTACCACAGTGGTAAAGAAACTTAGAATAACCCCTTCCACTTCCACATCCCCTCAAATTTAAACGAACTGATCGAAAACCCCGTTTATAAAATTTTTTAGCAAGCCTTTGAAGATAATTAGATTTATGAGATCCACACAGCCCATGTAATAAAACAACCGTTGGGTCATCTGCCCTCCACTTTTTCGGGGTGCAAATCTCCATAGTCAGGCAATCATTGTCAGGTAAAATGATGAAATGACATACTGATTTAGGTGCTTTATGAAAACTTGTCAGTGATCCTAAAATCGTTTGAGCATGACATCCAGAAAAAAAGAGTAATGGTTTAAAATCTTTACAAAAAGACACAGCTATCACCCAATAATTAATTAATTAACACGCTTAACTATTATTATTAGTACAATTTTATTAAATTTGGTAACTATATAGTTTTATTAAATAAGATTTATTTATTTGAAAATTGCAATCTAGACGGTATAATAAATGGATGTCTTGCAGATTATTTTATAAACCTCTGTTTATAAGGTAAATAGGTTAAATAGGGATTGCATAAAAAAGAACTAATGCTTCTACACCTGGATTTCTTCTAGATAAACTTCCATTAGATAGGTGGTAAAACTGAAGTCCAAGGCGTTTTTGAGATGGAAAGCGATAGGCTAGCTCTATAGATGAACGCATTTCCAAAGGATATCCTAGATCTTTTCCAAAACCTTTACAAAAAAGACCTGGACCAAAACCGAGCGTTACTACAATAGGCCGTCCGAAATTAATATCAAAGTTCACCCCAGCACCAACCCATACTGACCCTTGAAAAGTCCCCATAAGGGCTGCAAAAGGACGGATTTTCAAGATTTTTTTTCCAAAAAAATCAGGTCCTTTATACTCAAGTTGCAAAAGAGCTGTTTTATGGTGAGGATTAGATCTGAGCAGATTATAATCACCTACGCCAAAAGCTATAAGGCTAGGATTATCTGATTTAGACTTTAAAAATCGATTCTCATCACTTAATAAATAGCCCTGAAAACACCAAAGTAACAAAAAAAACCACTGAATTATTTTAATCATGATTTATAGACCATTCATTTATCCAAAAATAAGCTCCTACATAAATAGAGGGGATCCAAAAAAGCCAAATTAAAAGTGTTGGAAGTAAAAAAGCACTTACCATTCCAGCTACAATCCCGGCAAATAAAATCTCTAAATGATGCTTTCTTATCAAGAGCAATCTTTGCTTAGCAACAACCCCTTTTAAAGACAAATTTAAATCACATCCATCTAAAACAGCTGTATATGCCATCCCCAATTGCACTACAACAAGTGTCATAGATGTCCATAAAAAAAAAGTTACACCACTAAAAATTAACCATAAAAATCTCCAACCTAATGTTTTAACAAAAACATACATACTAGAAGTGAGAGTGTTAAAAAAAGAAAGCGTCTCTAAAACACCACCTTTCATTAAATGAACTTTCTTTAAAAGATGTTCAAAACACATATTAAAAAATAGGGGTAAAACTACCAGCCAAATAAGTAAAATTACTAAAGCACTAATACCTAGTGCTTGAGTAATATTTAAAGCATAAGCTAGATGAGACACTCCTTTATCGGGCCATATCGAATAGAAGACCATGATAAAAATGGTTAAAAGAAGCACCCCTGCAAAAAGCATTCCCATTAAAGGGATACACCATAACTTTGGCTTGCTAATAAAAAATAGAAATCCCACAAAAGGGCTTCTATAACCTCTCATCATCTTTTGTTCTCGTAAGATTTGTCTTGTAATGCAAGTTGCAAAGCTCTACAAATCGATTGAATTGCTTGAGTTGCTTCTTCTAGAAGAGTAACCATAGAAATAAATCCATGGATCATCCCAGGATATCTATGATGAACCACTTTAACACCCGCTTTTTTAAGTTCTTTAGCATAATTTTCTGCTTCATCTCTTAAAGGATCATATTCTGCTGTAATAATATAAGTGTGAGGTAAATACTTGTGGTGCTTTGTCCAATAAGGTGAAAGATAAGGATCTTTCAAATCTAAAGCTTCTGGAATATATTGCTTTGCATAAAAATAAAGAGCTTGTTCTGTTAAAAAATATCCATCAGCAAATAAACTATGAGAGAGACAGCTATGTGTATAATCAAGTTGAGGATATAGCAATATCTGCAACTTAATAGAAGGGCCTTTTTTCATATAAGACATCAGAGATATCGCAGTAGCTAAATTACCACCAGAACTCTCTCCCACAACAGCCAAAGTGTCTGGATCTCCTCCAAACTCACGTGCAGATTGATGAACCCACTCTAGTGCATAATATGCATCATCTAATGCTGCAGGAAAAGGATGCTCTGGGGCCAATCGATAATTGACTGAAATGATAATACATCCCGAACCATTTGCTAACTTTCTACAAAAACTTTCCGAATAAGCTATATCTCCTTTAACAAAGCCTCCTGCATGAAAATACAAAACAACAGGTAGAGGAAATTCACTAAAAGGTCGATAAATTCTTACTGCATATTCATGATCTTGAAGTTTAATAGTTTTTGTAAATGCATCATGAATGACTTCAGGTTCCCCTTGAAATATACTAAAATTCTTGGTTGCTTGCCTCATCTCTTCTATAGACATCGATTCAAATGGCTTTTTAGATGCCTTCTGTATCTGCTGAAGAAACTCGACTAATTTAGGATGTAAAGACATAGAAGATCTTTTTGTTTTTCAAGATTTTTCTATTTTTAAATAACATCTTCTACATATACTCGCCTACTTTATTTTCTGATAACTTACATTTGTGGGAGCCATTTTATGTATAAAAAATTAAGTTCATGGATATTAACAATTGCTTTTTGTTTGTTTTCTTTAACAGCTGTTTCTAAAAGCACTGCAAGTCCTTACTATCAAAGTGGTTTTCTCCCTTTCTATCAACATTTTTTATCAAGCCTACAAAGTTATGGTGAACTATTAGAAATTGATGATGGTTCTATCTGGAAAATTAACCCCTACCATAGGCATCACTTATCTAACTGGAGGCCACGAGATATTTTAGAAATCTCTGCTACCAATACTTATCATGGAGAAAGATTTTATATCACAAACAAAACACTCAATACTTATGTTATAGCAGAACTGTCTTTAGGTCCTATTGTGAATAATCCGTGCACAAACCATATCTCATGGATCTATCAAAGAGATCTCATTATCACGTCTGTGAGTGGAATAGAAACAAGATGGATTATAGATTTATCGGATGCCCATAAACTCACCTTTTGGAAACAAGATGAAGCCATTATCATTGGCAAGCACACTCCTGCTTGGTTCAACTGGCAAGACACTAATGAAGTTATTCTAATAAATGTAGATAAAAATGAAATTGTTAAAGCCAAATTATTTTAGGAGGCTCAAGTGGTATATCCTATAGGACCAAGACATCAAGTACGGGCTCAGCACCAACCACAACCTTCTATTTCC
>JBAWWQ010000053.1:0-8762 GCA_037146655.1 Chlamydiota bacterium
TTTTAGACGTGTTCTTAAAAAGGCTATTCAGTCTGCTATGGATGCAGGAGCTGCAGGGATTAAAGTTCAAATTTCTGGTCGTGTAGGCGGCGCTGAAATTGCTAGAACTGAATGGTATAAAGAAGGAAGAATCCCGCTCCATACGTTAAGAACTAATATTGATTTTGCTATGTCACGAGCTGAAACGACATATGGGTCAATTGGCATCAAGATATGGGTGAATAAAGGCGAAGATTTAGAAAGACAGTAAGGAACGGAAATATCATGGCATTATTACCAAAACGAACAAAATACCGAAAACAACAGAAAGGTAACTTAACTGGTATAGCAAATACTGGCCAGTTTGTTGAATTTGGTGAATTTGGAATGCAAGCTTTAGACAGGGGCAGGCTTACAAATAATCAGATTGAATCTTGCAGAGTTGCGATTACAAGGTTTTTTAGCAGAAAAGGCAAGGTATGGATCCGTATTTTCCCTGACAAGCCTGTTTCTAAAAAACCTGCAGAGGTAAGAATGGGTAAAGGAAAAGGAGCTACAGATCATTGGGTAGCACCGGTAAGACCTGGAAGAATTTTATTCGAAATAGGAAACGTTTCTAAAGAAGATGCTCAAAGCGCTTTGGTTAGAGCAGCCGCAAAGCTTCCGATTCGAACAAGATTCGTAGAACGCGTAGAAAAGGTTTAAGGACAAGGAAGTCATTTATGTTAAATATGAGTGAATTAGTGAACCAATCTCGAGAAGAGTTAGAAGTTCATTACACCCAAATATCAAGAGATATTTTTAATCTACAAAATGCATTAAGAATATCAACAAAACTTGAAAAACCCCATGAGCTCAAAGCAAAGAAAAAAGATAGAGCTCGAGTATTAACAGCTTTAAATAAAAAACGGTTAGCGAGTTAGAAAGCATGTCAAATGAAGTTAAATCCAATAGGATTAAAGAAGGTATCGTAATTTCTAATAAGATGCAAAAAACTGTCGTTGTGAGAGTAGATTCAAGGTTTGCGCATCCTAAATATAAGAAGATTATTACGAGAGGTAAAAAATATTATGCTCATGCTGCTCAAGAACTGGCTGTAGGGCAAAAAGTGAAAATTATTGAAACACGACCACTGTCAAAGCTCAAGAGATGGAGAGTTGCAGAGGTTTTGGGTTAATGCAAGAGAATCTCAAGGTCTAAAGGAAGAGAAATAGTATGATTCAACAAGAGACTGATTTAGAAGTTGCAGATAATACCGGAGCTAGAAGGGTGCGGTGTTTTAAAGTTCTTAAAGGAACTAGAAGACGTTATGCTCGTATCGGCGATGTGATTGTATGCTCGGTTAAAGAAGCTGATCCAAAAGGGATTGTGAAAAAAGGCGAAGTGGTTAAGGCTGTTATCGTAAGAACGAAAAGTTATGTATCAAGACCAGATGGGTCGTTTTTAAGATTTTATGACAATAGCTGTGTGATTATTGATGATAAGTTAAATCCAAAGGGCACGCGTATTTTTGGCCCTATAGCTAGAGAAGTTAGAGATAACGGATTTGCTAAGATTAGTTCTTTAGCTCCAGAGGTCATTTAAAAGAGGATAATATGAGTAGTTGGTTAAAAAAAGATGATAAAGTCATAGTCATCACTGGAAATAACAAAGGGAAAATTGGTGCTGTGCTAGCTTGTGGCGGGGATAAAATCCTGATCAAGGGAGTTAACATCAAAAAGAAACACATGAAGAAACGTGGGGAAAATGGGCGTTCTGAGATTATTGATATTGAAGCTCCTATCCATATATCCAATGTAGCTCCTTGTAATGCCGACGGAAAGAAAATTAAGTTAAAATCCAAAGTTGACGATAGCGGCGCAAAAAATCTTTATTATCTAGAAGATGGGAAAGAAGTTGTCTATAGAACTTTGAGAACAAACAACAAAAAGTAGATTAAGCCATGTCAAGATTAAAAAAACATTACCAAGAAAATGTTAAACCAGCTTTAGTTGAAAAGTTTTCTTATGAAAATGTCATGAGAATTCCTCAGCTAAAAAAAATAGTGATTAGCATGGGTGTGGCAGAAGCTCTTAAAGAGAAAAATGCTCTACAAGATGCTACGAAAGAACTTATGATGATCTCCGGGCAAAAACCGATTGCAACAAAATCTAAAAAAGCGATTTCCAATTTTAAATTACGAGAAGGTCAAGAAATTGGTCTAAAAGTAACACTACGTGGAAAAAGAATGTATGATTTTTTCGATCGTTTTACTAATATTGTTAGTCCTAGAATTCGCGACTTTCGAGGATTTGGTAAAAAGGGTGATGGCAGTGGAAATTACTCTTTAGGACTAGATGATCAGCAAGTATTCCCTGAGTTGAATCTTGATGAAGTTAAAAGAACTCAAGGGATGAATATTACTTTTGTCACTTCAGCACAAACAGACGCAGAATGTTTTGAGCTTTTGAAGATGATGGGAATGCCGTACAAACGATAAGAGATAGGAGAAAATCTAATGTCATTAAGTGATCCTATAGCTAATCTACTAACAAAAGTTCGTAATGCAAAAAGTGCGAAACATAAATATGTAGATGTGGTTCATAGTCGAACAGCTAAAGAAATTGTAGAAGTGCTAAAATTTACAGGGTTTATTGAAAATTACCTTGTTAGTGATAATAAGCACACATTAAGAATATTTCTCAAATATTCCAAAATGCGTGAATCTGTAATCCAAGGTCTGAAAAGATATTCTAAACCTGGACTACGTAGATACGTAGGATATAGAGATATTCCAAATATTTTAGGCGGTCTTGGAGTATCCGTTCTTTCTACACCAGAAGGCGTTATTGATGGAGAGACTGCGAAGAAGAAGAAAGTGGGTGGAGAACTTCTCTGCTATGTCTGGTAAAAACGAATAGAGGATAATCATGTCGCGATTAGCAAAAAAACCAATGGTTCTTCCCAAAGGTGTGGAAGTTACAATCTCCAACGAATCTGTCCAGTTTAAAGGACCTAAAGGAAGTTTATTACATACACTTCCAGCAGGTCTCCAGCTTCTTAAAGGAGAAGATGGGTTAATGCTCCAGCTTGTAGAAGGCGTTGAAGTTGACAAACCTATATTAGGATTGCATCGTTCGCTTATACAAAATGCTATCATTGGAGTATCAACAGGATTTGAAAAACGACTACAACTTATTGGTGTAGGATATCGTGCTGCAATTAAGGGTACAAAGTTAGATTTGCAGTTAGGATTTTCACATCCATGTGAGATGGCAATTCCTTCACAATTAAAAATCGATGTCGATAAAAACATATTAATCGTGATTTCAGGTGTAGATAAAAATTTAGTCGGGCATTTTGCTGCTGCGGTTAGAAGTATGAAGCCTCCAGAACCTTATAAGGGAAAAGGGATTCGTTATATCGATGAATTTGTGAGAAAGAAAGCTGGAAAAGCCGCTAAAGGAAAGTAAGTAAAATATAGGAATGTTACAGTATGTACAACTATTTAGAGAAACGTGAAAAATGCAGAAAGAAGAGAGCTTTAAGAATTAGAAAGCATCTTCGTGGTACGAGTGATAAGCTTAGACTTTCTGTAGTCAAATCAAATCTTCATCTATACGCTCAATTAATTGATGATGATATGGGAGTGACTGTTGGTTCATATAGTTCTTTGCATAAAGAATTTGACAAAGAGATTAAAGGAAAATCGAAAACTGCGGCTAAGGTAATTGGTCAAAAAATTGCTACATTAGCAAAAGACGTTAATGTGACCAAACTTGTAATGGATCGCGGAAGAAATAAGTATCATGGACTTATTGCAGAGCTAGTCACTGCAGTAAGAGATGCTGGCATTATAATTTAAAGGGAAATAAGAGGTTCAATGTCTAAGAAGAAAGGGACAAGGCAAGAAGAATTTGATTCTGAATTTGAGGAAAAAGTTCTCTATATTAACCGCTGTTCAAAAGTTGTAAAGGGTGGAAGAAAGTTTAGTTTCTCTGCTTTGATTTTAGTTGGAGATGGTAAAGGTCATATCGGTCTTGGATTTGCTAAAGCCAATGAAGTATCCGATGCGATTCGCAAAGGGGGAGAAGCGGCAAGAAAGAACATTATTTCTTTTGAAATGTCAGGAACTACAATCCCTCACCAAATTATGATGGACTGGGATGGAGCAGAAGTTCTTTTAAAACCTGCACCAGAAGGTACAGGAGTTATTGCAGGATCAAAAGTGCGAGCTGTATTGGAACTTGGTGGAATAAAAGATATTGTAACAAAAAGTCTTGGCTCTAATAACCCAATGAATCAAGTTAAAGCGACAGTTAAAGCGTTGAGCAAATTAAAAAATAGAAAAGAAACTTTAGCACTTAGAGGGATTTCATGATTACACTTCATCAACTTGAAAACACTCATAGAACATCCCCAAACGTTCAACGTGTTGGACGAGGTGTTGGATCTAAACGTGGTAAAACAAGCGGTCGTGGACATAAAGGGGATAAATCCCGTTCAGGATATAAAAGAAAGTACGGACGTGAAGGGGGTCAGCTCCCTATGTATAGAAAATTACCTACTCGTGGATTTTCTAACGTGCAATTTAGAGAAGAACCGTTTGCAATAAATCTTTTGCGTATTGAAGAACTATATGAAGATGGTGAAACCGTTAGCGCAATCAGCTTAATTGAAAAAGGATTTTCTCCTAAAAAATTAGTGCATGGCATTAAAATTTTAGGTGTTGGTGAGCTAACAAAAAAAGTCGTCATAGAAGCAATGAGCATTTCAAAAAATGCTATAAAAAAACTTGAACAGCAAAAAATCGAGTTTAAACTTGTTTAATTACAAGTTAATATGAGCAAAGTATTATTGAGTTGTAATCCATGATCCAATCGATAAAAAGAATTTTTACCGTTCAAGATCTTAAAGAGAAGATTTTATTTACGCTTTTTATGTTGTTAGTATGCCGTATAGGGGCTTTTATTCCTGTGCCGGGCATTAATAGTGAAGAAGTGTTGAAGATTTTTCAACAAATGACAGGTGGTGGGCAAAATCTTTTACAACTTGTGAGTATTTTCACAGGTGGAGCTTTTGCGCAAATGACAGTGATTGCTCTAGGTGTAGGGCCTTATATTATGTCATCAATCATTATGCAGATGTTAACGGGATTAATTCCGTCTATGCAGAGAGAGATGAAAGAAAATAGTGAAATGGCTAGAAGAAGAATGGGTAAAAGAACCCGGTTGCTGACTTTGGCCCTTTCATTATTTCAAGCATGTATTTACGCTAAATATGCTGTTCATATGCATTTGAATTATCCAGGTATTGTTGTTCAGCCTATTATGGATGTTCAGCTTTTTGGTTTGCCATGGTTGTTTTATCTTATTGTAATGGCCACTATGACAGCAGGTACATTGTTTCTTATGTGGATAGGTGAGCAGATTACAGAAAAAGGTATTGGTAACGGAGTTAGTTTGATTATCACTGTGGGAATTTTATCATCATTTCCTACAACGCTTGGTACTATGGTCAGACAGCTTAATTTAGATTCCCAAGAACCTGGACAGCTAACGATAGCTTCTTTTGTGGCGATTATGGCAATTTTTGTTTTAATTGTTGTTGGAACGATTCTTATCATTCAGGGCCAAAGAAAGATACCTCTCCAATATGCTAGAAGGGTAGTAGGGCGCCATGAGGTGCAAGGATCAACTGCATATATTCCTTTAAAATTGAATTATGCAGGTGTTATTCCTGTGATTTTTGCGGCATCTATTTTGATGTTCCCTGCAATTATAGCGCAGCTTATGGGTAAAAACTCATGGCTAGGTGGAGTAGCAAGCTCTTTAACACCAGGAAGTTGGGTTTATACTACGGTATATGTGTTGCTTATTATATTTTTTACATATTTTTGGACTGCTATGCAGTTTCATCCAGAGCAAATTGCCTCTGATATGAAGAAAAATGGGGCTTTTATTCCTGGGATTAAACAAGGGCGTCCGACACAAGAATTTTTAGAAACGTCTATGAAAAGAATTACTTTTGCAGGGGCGTTATCTTTAGCCATTATTGCAATACTCCCAACAATTATGGGAAAATTATTAGGAATAGACTCTACGATCAGTTATTTTTTTGGCGGAACTTCTTTGCTGATTTTAGTAGGGGTGGTACTAGATACCACAAAACAGATCGAATCCCACTTAATCATGAAACGTTATGATGGTTTTATGAAAAAAGGACGAATTTCTGGAAGAATTTAAGAAGTACTATTGAATTGATAAGAGAAAATTGGTAAACTATTGGCCATTATTCATAAAAAAGGATTTTAACAAATGCCTAGAGTGATAGGAATTGACATACCTGACAGAAAAAAATTAGCCGTAAGCTTGACATATATCTATGGGGTAGGCAAGAAATTGTCTGCAGATATTATTAAGGAGTTGAATTTCGACCCAGACATGCTTGCAAAACAATTAACAGAAGAGCAGATTTCTAAGTTGAATTCGCTGCTTCAGTCTGAGTATGTTGTTGAAGGGGATTTGAGAAGACAGGTCCAAAATAATATTAAGCGTCTTGTAAGCATTAATTGCTACCGTGGAACTAGACACCGTCTAGGATTGCCTGTAAGAGGTCAAAGAACAAGATGTAACGCGAGAACGCGAAAAGGTAAAAAGAAAACTGTAGCAAACAAAGTCATCAATAAGAAGTAGTGTATAACTAATACCAAATGGATGAGTGAGGAGACGTATTTTGGCTAAGCAAGAACAAAAAAAGATCATGAAAAATAAGCCACTGACTAAAACGACCAAGAAAAAAGTTGCTCGTGTGGTTCCTAGCGGAGTGGTTCACGTGAAAGCAACTTTTAACAATACAGTGATTACGATAACAGATCCTGCGGGCAATGTTTTGGGATGGTCTTCTGCTGGAAAGGTTAACTTTTCTGGATCACGTAAGTCGTCTGCTTTTGCTGCAACTATAGCTGCACAAGATGCTGCAAAATCAGCTGCAAGTTATGGATTAAAAGAAGTAGAAGTGAATTTAAAAGGGCCTGGCGCAGGGAGAGAATCTGCTGTAAGAGGTCTTCAGAGTTCTGGATTAATTATTACGTTAATTAGAGACAAAACACCCGTTCCTCATAATGGTTGCAGACCAAGAAAGAGAAGACGAGTTTAATGTTATAACAATCAATTTGATAACTTAAAGAGCCCTGATAGGAGAAAGATTTATGGCGGTTAAGTATGGCAAGTTTGAACTGCCTACAAAAATAAAGTTAGATGAAAAAGAAAAAAGTGATGTATTTGCGCGCTTTATTGCTGAGCCTTTTGAAAGAGGATTCGGACATACACTTGGACATTCTTTAAGAAGAATTCTATTAACTTCTATGGAAGCTCCTGCGATTATTTCCATTAGAATGGAAGATGTTCCGCATGAGTATATGGCGATAGAAGGGGTTATTGAAGATATGACCCATATTATTTTGAACTTGAAAGGTGCTTTATTAAGAAAGCTTCCAAGTGATGAAGAGATAGGATCTAGAGAACCAAAGCTTATTTCAAAAGAACTTGAAATTACTCAAGAAATGCTTCATGCAACAAATGGGCAGTATTCTGTTAAATTAAAAGACATTCTTGGTAAAACTGATTTTGATTTAGTTAATCCAGATATGCATGTGTTTATGGTGACTAAGCCAATGAAAAAACGTGTTGATATTAAAGTAGCAATTGGTCGAGGGTATGTTCCTTCAGAAAGACAGATTATTGCGCATAAGAGTGTTGATGAAATCGTGATTGATTCGGCATTTTCTCCTGTTCAGCTAGTGAATTACTATGTTGAAAATACACGTGTTGGTCAAGATACAGATTATGATCGATTGATTGTAGAGGTTACGACAGATGGTCGTATTACTCCTCATGAAGCGTTGAATTTTGCTACACAAATCGGTATTTTACATTTTCAGGTATTTGATGAAATTAAATTGTTACCAATTTCTTTTGATTCAGATCGCGAAGAGAAAGATACAGATAGAGATGCACTTTTAGCGAAATTGTCTCTTAAAATTAACGAAATCGAACTTTCTGTTCGATCTACCAACTGCTTATCTCAAGCAAATATTGATACTATTGCTGAGCTTGTTGTAATGCCTGAGGGAGATATGTTAAGATTTAGAAACTTCGGGAAGAAATCGCTTAATGAAATTAAAGCAAAACTTGATGAAATGGGATTGCATTTGGGAATGGATTTATCAAGATTTGGTATTAATAAAGACAACGTAAAAGATGTCATAGACGAATATATGAATGAAAAACTAGGGAAAGAAGAATGAGACACGCTAAGCGATCCTTTAAAGTAGGAAGAACAGTTGCTCACAGAAGATGCATGATAGCTAACATGTTAAAATCCTTAATTGAGCATAATCAAATTGAGACAAGCGTAGTCAAGGCTAAAGAGTTGAGACGTTATGCTGACAAGATGATTACATTAGCAAAGAGAAACACTCTGGCTAGTAAGCGTGCTGCTAAGGGGAAATTAATGTTAACAAATAATGCATTAACACCTAAAGAAGCAAAAGCTGCAAAAGAAGGCGATGATTCAGCTTATAATGCAGACCGAAAAATCTTAAAAAAACTTTTTGGTGAATTAGGCCAGCGTTATATAGAAAGAAATGGTGGTTATACACGTATTATAAGAATTGGCACTCAAAAGGGTGATAATTCTCAAAAGTGTTTAATTGAATTTGTTTAATTCGCATTTTTTTATTGAAGAATTAAGAAGCGTTTTTGGCCACAAGTCAAAAGCGCTTTTTTTGTGTGTAGAAAAAA
>JBAWWQ010000054.1:0-8720 GCA_037146655.1 Chlamydiota bacterium
TCAATGTTATGGCGAATTAGGAGAAATCGATGGTAAAAAAAATTAGAGTGGGAATCAATGGTTTTGGTCGCATCGGAAGATCTGTTTTTAGGTTAGCCTTTGAACAAAATTTAATTGAAATTGTCGCTCTTAATGATTTAGTGCCGGCAGATAATCTAGCCTATTTACTAAAATATGATACGATTCATGGACGATTTTCAAAATCAGTTGCATGTGATGGGAATTTTTTAATCGTTGATGGAAAGAAAATTGAGGTTTTTGCAGAAAGAGATCCTGCTAAATTACCTTGGAAAAGAGAGAATGTTGATTTTGTTATAGAGTCTTCTGGGCATTTTACAGAATTTAAGGATGCAGAGAAGCATATTTTAGGTGGAGCAAAGCGTGTTATCGTATCGGCTCCCGCAAAAGGAGAGATGCCAACATTTGTAATGGGGGTGAATCATCATCAATATGATCCTAAATTACATACTGTTGTATCTAATGCTTCATGCACGACAAATTGCTTAGCACCTATAACAAAAGTTCTATTAGACAATTTTGGTATTGAAGAAGGACTCATGACAACAGTTCATGCGTTAACGGCATCACAGCCAACGCATGATGGACCTTCTCATAAAGATTTACGTGGAGGACGCTGCGCTTCGTTGAATGTCATTCCTGCAGCTACAGGAGCGGCAAAGGCAGTAGCCTTATGTTTACCAGAGTTAAAAGGGAAACTTACAGGGATGGCTTTTAGAGTTCCTTTAGGGGATGTTTCTGTAGTTGACCTGACGGTAAGACTGGCAAAATCCACAACTTATGATAAAATAGCACAAACAATGAAAGAAGCTTCAGAAGGAGCTTTAAAAGGGATCTTAGGGTATACAGAAGATCCTGTAGTATCTTCAGATTTTATTGGGTGCAAGTTCTCCTCTATCTTTGATAAAGAGGCGGGAATAGCCTTAAACGATCGATTCTTTAAGCTGATTGCTTGGTATGATAATGAGATTGGCTATTCACAGAGATTATTGGATTTAATTTGTTACATGGCAGCCCAAGAATGAAGATAAACCAGTTATTAACAAGATTTAATTGCATAAAGTATAGGAAAAATTCCAGTGAATTTTACAAGAGAACCCGTTATAGAAACAATTATCACCCCGAAGGATGGTTACAAGTTAACTATTCGTAATAGTAAAGGTGGATCGCAAGAAGAGTATAGTGTTGATGCATTAGAAGTCGTTTCCTTTGGACATTCAATGTTTTTTCGTTCCGAAGAAAGACCAAGAGCATTTTTACTTCCTGTTGCAGAATATGAAGTTGTAGAAACTAAAGAAACACGAGTTGTATTAAAGAATGCACCCTTAGAAGGTGCTATTAAGATTGGTGGTGGGAAGGTGATTAAACCGCCTAAGGAAGGGGAAGAGAAAACTCCACCTGCTCCAAAGGTTGATGAGCCTCAAGAAGATCGACCAAAGCGCAGAAAGTCTTTGTCTCGTAGAAGAAGGCTCGCTGAATCAGAAGGAAGAGATGGTCAACAGCCTCGTCTTTCTCCTGAACTAAAACCTCCAGCTATTACACCTGTAACTGAACAGGAAAAAAAACCTGTAAATGCAGAGAAGAAGGAAGAGGAAGCTCCGGTGTCTTCTATGATGTTTAGAAGTTTAATCCCACCGCCAGTAGGATTAATTTCTGAAAAATTTCAACATGATAAGCTTTTGCAAAATACCAGAGCAGCTAATGCAGCGCTGATGGCAGAAGGTAAATCTAAGAAGGGGGCTTCTTCGGAAAAAACTGAAGAGCCTGTAGCGCCTAAAGACGTTGCAGAAGATGAGAAGGATGATGATCACGATGATCACGTTGCAGTGGCTGATCTTGATAAAGAAGATGATGCTCCTGTAGCGGATGTTGGTAAAGAAGATACAGAAGAATCTCATGAAGATCACCAGACTCCTCGCTATCATTCAGCGCCTATTGACGACTTTGATGGCCCTTCATTTCGGCTAGAGAACAATTTTCTTTATTAAATAGAAAAATAGCCTTGATTCATAACTCGCTGAAGAGTAACATGTCTTCAAAATTCTTCAGCGATTCTATGCTCGGATGGTGGAATCGGTAGACACAAGGGACTTAAAATCCCTTGGGAGCAATCCCGTGAAGGTTCAAGTCCTTTTCCGAGCATACCTTATAATGAAAGAGTTATAAACGTTTATAACCTCCTGACAATTGAGACAAATTATACATTGGTCCACCAGTGGTCCAGTGCGAAAAACTCAGGGGGTTATTTTTTATGGCACATATACAAAAAAGAGAATGCACAAATGGGAAAGTATCCTATCGTGTTCGCATTCGGTTAAGTGGAAGTCCATGCGTTTCTGAAACGTTTTCAACGCGAAGAGCAGCAAAAGAGTGGGCTATCAAAATGGAGGCTGATGTTAAACAAGGCCGCTATTTTGGAAAATCAGAAAGTAAAGAACATACTTTTAAAGAGCTTGTCAATCGATACATCGAGATAGAGCTTCCTAAAAATCCAGATTCCTTTATTAAACTTAAGTCGCAACTTCTTTGGTGGAATGATCATCTCAAAGATTATTATCTTTGTCGTCTTACGCCTGCACTCATCTCTGAGGTGAAAGAGCAGCTTGTCAAAGAAGAAACATCAAGAAAAAAATTTAGAACACAATCGACGGCAAATAGATATTTAGCGGCGCTTAGTGGGCTTTTTCGTGTGGCTGTTAAAGAATGGAACTGGATGACAGAAAATCCTCTGTCAAAAGTATCAAAATTTAAAGAAGGCAAAGCTCGTGAGAGGTTTTTAACAAAAGAAGAAATCGACAATCTTTTAGAGATTTGTAAAAAGAGTAAAAGTCCCCATTTGTATCCAGTAACACTCTTTGCCTTGTCAACAGGTGCTAGAAGAGGGGAGATTTTAGGCCTTAAATGGGGGGATATTGCTTTTGAGCGCAAGACAGCTACCTTTAGAGATACTAAAAACGGGGAAACTAGAACGATTTCTTTAAGCCCTGTTCTTATGAATTGTATATTGGAAGAAAAGAAAAAAAGGGTACAATATAGTGAATATGTTTTTCCAAGCTTAGATGGTAGGATGCCGGCAGACATACGAACTGCATGGGATCTAGCGGTAGAAGAAGCTAACCTTGATATATGTTTTCATGTTTTAAGACATACGGCAGCATCTTATCTTGCTATGGGAGGAGCTTCAACACTTGAGGTGGGAGCGATACTTGGACATAAAACATTAGCTATGGTGAAAAGGTACAGTCATCTTTCTATTGGAGCAACTGCAAAGGTTTTGGATAAGATGAATGAAGAGGTTTTAGGAAACATCAGGTATGGCATATAAAGAATCGGATACAAGAATAAAAGAAAGGCAGGCATATTCAAAGCTTATTGAAACTTGCCTTTGTTCAGATTCTGATGAAAAGATAGCTCAGCTTGGATGTTTACAGCTTGATACATCTTATGTTTTAAAAGATTTTCGTAAGCAAGTGGATGCTTTTATAGGAGAGATATATAAGCTTCCTCTTGCCGTCTTTATTGCCGTGTGGGCAGGGCTTAATCAAGCTAAAGCAGAAGAACTTAATATGATGAGTGATTTGATAGTAGAAAAACTTCTACCATTGAGTTCCTTAGAAAAATTATCGCAATTAGATCCTAGTAGTATCCCTGATGATATTCGTTGTTTTGACAAATGGACTTTGATGAAAAGAGAAGAAGGTGTTCTTCTCTATACTTCTTTTATGAGTTGGCTTTCGAAAGAGACATTTAATTATGTGCCTATAGCAAAAGATGGTGATCGTATAGTTGCGCAGTATCGACAAGTCCCATTTGAAACTTATGTAAAAATTTTAAGTCGATTAGATCTTCGAGAGCAAATTCTAGCAAAGATGTTTTATTTAGGTGGAAGTAGAGCTTTAGAAGAAGTGCTTTCTGTGAAAATAGAAGATATTGATTTTTATAAAAAGCGTATGCATCTGTTAGAGGATGTCTCTTATCCTCGGCATCTATTTGAAGATATTAAAAAGCATATACAAGACCGTAAGAAGGGTTATGTCTTTATAGGAAAAGAAGGAGAAATAATCTCTCATACAACTTCTTTTCGAGCACTTAAAAAGGTCGTCTCTGAACTACACTTGGATCCTGAATTTACATTCAAAGAATTTACTAAAAACATCTAAAATCAAATTTTAATTGAATTATTAATTTATGATTCGCTATTGTTCGCCTCCTTTAATAAGTTGAGGTTGGTTATTGATGATAATGTTTATACTGGGGTTAAATTAATGGAATGTAGTGGAATACAAAATAATTCATCTGAATGGGATTATATGTTGTTAGAGACGAAAAATTATCAATTAGATCATATTAATGGCAATATTCGGAATGTTTTTAAAAGTTCTTTGGATAGTTTTATCAGTCAATATAATAACATTGATAATCAAGAGCACTTGTTGGCTGTAAATTGGTCTGAAGGAGCTCCTTATACGCAAGGACAAATAGATCAAGCACGTGAAGCTGCACATAAAGCTAAAGAAGAGGCTAATGAACATATAGCAAATTCATGGCAGGCTTTGGGGAATTATCATGCAGGTGATGTGGTTAGAGAGTCGATAGAAGCGTGGAATGCATTAAGAGCTTCTGAAAGGTTAGATAGAGCAGCTTGTCATATGGAAAATAGTAATATAGATTATGATAATGAAAGGAGATAATTTTATGTATGATGCATTAATGAAGTTAATGGCGACTAGCTTAAATATAGTGTTCGGGGTGGTTCTTTGTGTTTTTTTGTTTCAATTTGGTATTAAACGATTTTGGTCTAGTTATCCTTTTTCAGGATTTAAAAAGAGCTTTTTTCTTTTTATAACTCTGCTAGGCGTATATGGGTTCATTCGCGGATTGATAAATGGTTGGTAAAACAACCTTTTCTTTATATCGCTTGAAGATGCCTTTTTTTAAATCCAATACATCATAAAAAACAACGATGCATGTATTAGATTTGCATTGTTGTTTTTGATTCTTGAAAACAACTTCTAATATTTCTCGACAGCATATTTTTTTGAAAAAACGCAATGTTATATTGCGTTAAATTCATACGCAATGCTACATTGCGTATCGTCTCAATTGTTAGGAGGAATTATGCAAATACTAGAAACTGTTGTCCCTTTAAGGGAATATTGCCGAAGTCATAAATGGCCAAGATTACCGCAGTGGCATCATTGGATTTATGCTAAAGCACCTATTGCAAAAGCATGTGTTAAAAAAATAGGAGGGCGCTACTTAGTTGATCTAAAGGCTTTTCAAAAATATGTTGAAGGGGCGACTTTAGAAGAGAGAGAGAGGTGAGAAGATGAAAATAGAGAAAAAACTTCCGCATTCTTGTGAATCAGAAATGATGGTACTTGGATGTGCTATTACAACTGAAAGAGATTTAAACATTGTCTGTGAAGAACTTCAGAAAGAAGATTTTTATATTAAAGAGCATCAGATAATTTTTGATGCGATAAAAGGTATGCAGCTTAAGAAATCTGCAGTAGATGTAATGCTTCTATGTGAGCAGTTCAAAAAACAACACATCCTTCCTCAGGTGGGAGGGGTTGGTTACATTGTCAGTTTAGCTCAGTTTTCTGGGACTTCAGCTTATATTGAAGACTATGTCGAAGAGGTCAAGCAGCTTTCTGCTTTAAGGAAGATAGCCTTTCATGCAAAAAACGTGGAAGATAGAGCTTTAGATGGAAAGGAAACGCCAACGGTGCTTTTAGAAGATCTTGCAAAAAGCCTTCAAAGCTTTGAAGTTAGGTGTCGCAAAAAACCTCTCTTTGTTTCTACTCAAGATAGACTTACAAAAGAAGAAGAGTTTTTAGCTGAGCAAAAAGGTAAAAAATATCTTGGGCTAAAAACTAGATTTATTGAAGAGTTTAATGAATGCTTTTTGGGGCTGCGAGGCCTTAATCTTTTAGCGGCAGCTCCCAATACAGGTAAAACAGCGTTAGCAGTGCAAATAGGCCTAGATGTTCTCTTAACAGAAAGAGATGTTTGCCTTGTGTACGTATCGTTAGAAATGTCTGCCGAAGAGATCTTTAGACGAATGATCCTATCGCTTGCTGAAGTAGATTATCGTAGCTTTGTCTTTGGGTCAGATGAAAAGGTTGATCATGAGAAAATTGCAAAAGCTAAACAAGTGCTTACCGCTCTTAATGAAAGAATGCAAATTCTTGAAATAGGAGCTACTTCTCTGCTAGATGCGAAGATTATTATCTCTTATGTAGAGTCTCTGAAAATAAGAACAGGCTGTGAAAGAGCTGTTGTAGTCATAGATTATTTACAAGTATGGCCTATGAGTTCCAAAGTTAAATATTTCAATGAAAACGAGATGGATAAATGGCGTATCGGAGAGATGAAAAAACTCAAAGATGCATTAACTCCAGATCCAGTACTTGTTATTTCTGAAGCAAGAAAACCTTCTATGAAAGATAGTTCTTGGGGTGGAGACTTATCAGATGTGATGGGATCAGCACGCATGACTTATACGCCAGATGTCGTCATGCTCTTATCTGCTCTAAAACCAAAGAGCTTGCAAGCTCTTTGGGAAGATCATCATCTGCCTTGTTTAAAAGAGGACATAGTGGAATCTGATGAAGGGGAGTCTGATAAAAAAGGTTTGCGCATCCGTCGATTTCTAGAAAATCAAGGGATTGCTATATGTAAGCTAGAGGTGCCAAAAGCAAGAGACGGCATGAAGAAATTTAGTGTGATCTTAGAATTTCATTATCAAAAGAACACCTTTAAAAAACCCAATTTTGTAGAGATAAGAAAAAAAATAGCAGCATCTGATATGACTCATATCAAAGAAAAACCTCTTAAAAGATCATTTGCAGAGATCTTTCTTGAGAGGCAGTCATGAATGTAGAGCAAACGTTTGATGCGATTAGAGTATTTTTTAGAAATGTTCCTATGCAGTTAGCGTGGGTGCGTTCTGAAGTTGTAGATAAGATCTTACAAAAAGAAAACATTCATGATGTAGAGGCTAAAGAGATCCTTACTCAAAAGTTTTTAGAAACTTGTAGGGAGATAGAAAGACTTCTATCTACAGAGGAAATTTCACGAGAAGATCTGTTTTTATGGGATTGGGCATTTCTTAAAATGCTGATTAAAATAGGGCCATTTGGGAAAGAATTTGCAAAGCAGCTTCTTCCAAAGCTTGAAAGTGATTTTATTACATACTGTGAAAGCAAGGTGCTTTCGCAGTATACAAACCAAGTATCTATGCTCTTGGTTCTTGGAGAATCTATTTGGCTTGATGTAGCTAAAAATCTATGGATTCGTAAAAAAAAAATGTCCCAGCGATCCCCAAGGGGATATGGATCTCTACGATCAAACCTCTTTTCAACAAGAAAACTCATATCACATTAGAAAGTTCTTCAATCATCTTATCAAGCGATGGGAAGATAGTTGCTTCAGCCAGCTGCATAGATCCTATGCAGCTGCGTTTTATTAAAAAAGGATTCGAAGAATTTTCATCTTTAACAGCTCATAAACTACTTCGATGGCAAATCAAAGTAGGATTTGACAATTGGATTCAGCAGAAAGAAGATCCTAGACTTATTTGCACAACAGGTGGTTATGAAGGTATTGCCAAGCTGATAGGCTGTGGCAGCAGTCATAAGGCTATTTCTATTGTTAAATCGCTTCTTCATGCTCAAGCCTATGCTAGGTTTTCTTTTTATGATGGAAGTCAGGGTAATATGATTATCCTTCGTGAAGTGGAAAGACATAAAAATGGTGAGCCCTCTAAAATTAATATCATCCTTGGAGATCTTCTTTTACCAAATTATACGCAGCTTTTACCAAAAGGAGAAAAAAGAAGGTTAATACCAATTCCAGAGCTGCCTCAGATGATAGGATCTAATAATACACATGCAGCTCAAGCATTTTTGCAGCTTTTACTATTGGAAGAATTTTCTGATCAATCTAAAGACTTTTTTGAAGGGGGCTACATTCGCATATCTCAAGAAAAATGGGTTTTCATAGCGCTCGAGTCAAATCTTTCTCCAAAAGCGCTGCAAAGAGTTATTCAAGGGTGGATAGAACAAGGGTTCTTAAAAAGAGATAACGATAATTACTTTTTAGGAGAAAAACACTTTCAATTGATTGATTTTTTACAAATCCAAGGTGAGTTAAGAAATTATGGAGAACAAGCAGGAGAGAAATCAGCAGCTTTAAAAAGAGATCATGTTGTGCAATTTCGACGCAAGAGTCTTGGTATTTAGGAAATAAACCACTGCAATTTTAAGGTCCCCCAACTCGCTCCATGGAAGGTCCCCCAACCCTGTCTATGGAAGGTCCCCCAACTAAAAGCGTGAATTTATTTAACTATAAGCACTTACGAAAAAAAACAGCCAACGGTTAAGGTAACGGTAACGTTATATTAGAGAGCTTGCTCCTTTTATATACGCAAGCTCATTTTAAATTGATTTTTATAATGCTTAAAAATTTTTTATAATTTGTGATGAATTGCGCAGTTGTATTCTTATGGACAAGTAGTAGTTAGGATGGTAAAACTTAACATCTTAATGCTTTAATTTATAAAGACAAAGGATTTTGTTGTCATGATTTGTAAGGAGAGCAGCGGTATAAGATGATTATTAACAGTCGTTTTATTGTTACCATGTCTTGTGATTATGGCAGGCTTTAGTTATCAATGGATTAATACGAAGTTAGAC
>JBAWWQ010000055.1:0-8547 GCA_037146655.1 Chlamydiota bacterium
GTACGGATTATTTAGTAATAGTGAAGTAAATATATGCATAACATCATTAAAAGATTTACATAATAAAACAATTCTTCAAGGCGCTCGTATCATCAATTCCTCAAAACCTATCCATCAAAGCTCTGACGTCCTAGCTATTCAAAATCAAATTGCACAAAATGGAAAAATTACATTTAACATTCCAGATAAAGAAAAAAGGGTTATTTCCAATAATTTAGATTCAATCAAACAAGAAACTGATAAATATCAAAATATTCTTGAAAAAGAATCTAAATCTATCTCAACTCAATTACTTGCTCTACCTGCTGAAAATCGAGCTAAAGCCTTCGAAAAAATCTTTGGTTCTTTCATGACAGAAACAAATTTTAAAGGTGTTAGCCTTATTGAACCAGAAACACGCTCTGCAATAGCTGCTAATATTAGTTTGCGAGTTTTAGAAAACCTAACAAATGCTGATATTGGAAAGCTTTTAGATGAAGTCACTAACTTTCATAATTTTATTCAGTTTAATGAAAAAATTACTGCCTTATCTAAAAACATATCGGACATTTTCAAGCTACCTAATGATGATGCCTACGTATTTGTCCTAGGCCGTTTAAAAGAGGTCATCTCAACTCGTTTTGGTTCATTAGATAATTTTTACAACCAACACAATAAACAAGTTGGCAATTTAACAATGGCTAATCATCCTGATGCCAAGCTTGCATTTGACAACGCTCAGAAAGATTACTCTAAAGCTGTAGAAAAGCTTTATCAGCATTATGATGCTATGATCAATAAAGCCATTTGTCAAAACTCTGATGACTCTACAAAAATCTTAGCCTTGGACATCAAAAATTTAAATACCCAAGAGCAAAAAATTCAAAAAGAGCTTATTGCTATTAATGCTAAAATTAAAGTGCTCCACTCTGGTGGTCATTACTATAATTTAAGCAAAATCAAAGAAACTTCAGCAGAGTTATCACAGCTCAAAGTATCTAAAGAATCAGAATTTCTAAGTTTAAACACTCAAAAAGAGCAAAAAATCCAAGAATTAGTAAAAGTCAATCATACAAAAGATCTTAGATTTGATACCCCAGATATTCAAGCTTTGAAAAAAACAATTCAAGATAGTCTTGACGCAATTAGATTGCTAAGTGAGGCTGAACAAGGTCTTGGAGATAAAAACATCAAAGAGTTTAAAGACTTAAAAGTCCTTTTAACTGTCGTTAATACAAAAACACCCGTAGAAAATCAAGCAGTGACAATAAATAAAGAAGTTAAAAAACTCAAAGCAACTAATGTTCACCAAACTAATACTGATAGATTCTTAAGTCTATTTATGAGTCGAACTATAAAACCATCTGTGACCCTTTTTGACACTGTAAAACAACAAATAAAACATGCTAACGGGGATGATCGCTTGATTAAAGAAGCAATACGATCTCTTTACACAAGCCTTGATGCTCATCATAAGCATAAGTTTGAAGTGGAAATCGGCAAAGCAACTGGGGTACAAGTTGGCTATTTTAGCGACAAAGCTAGTGCTCAAGCTGGTCAAAAATATCTAGAAACTTACTTTAAAGAACTTCCAAGTAAGGCTTTGATTGATAAAACACTTATCCAGCGCGTGATAGACTCTGAGGCTTGTAAAACAGCTATAACAGCTCCTACATCCTCTACTTCTTATCTAAAAGCTAGTTTAGTGGGCCTTAGTATTTTAGGTGCTGCTACTTATTACGCAACACCTTCGGCTACTCTAGAGTATTTAGATTCAGGGATAAATGCTATCAGCCAGTTGCTATCTTAATGAAGCTTAAAACAAGGCAAGAGGAGTTAACCTCTTGCCTTGTTTTATAATCGTCTAATTACAAAAAGCTTGCCAAAGCTGCAAATTCTTTTTCTTTTCAAGTGTTTTACATATGAATCGCTTTGGAGTCTATCATAAGTGCAGCCTCTTTCATAGCTTCAGAAAGGGTTGGATGCGCGTGGCATGCAACTAAAATATCTTTGACTCGCATTTTGTGAGTCATAGCTAAAACACCTTCGGCAATGAGTTCTCCTGCGTGAGCTCCCAAAATATGCACTCCGATGATCTGCAGAGAATTTGCTTCAGCTAGGATTTTAACAAACCCATCACTTTCTCCCATGCATCTAGCTCTAGAATTTGCTTTAAATGGAAACTGACCAACTTTAATAGCAATACCTCTTTTTTTAGCTTCTTCTTCTGTAAGACCAACACTACCTACTTCTGGATACGTATAAACAACATTTGGAATGGCCATATATTCGATAGTTGGTTGATGACCAGCTAAAATTTCAGCAGCAGCAATCCCTTCTTCTTCCGCTTTATGTGCAAGCATTGGACCATCTACAATATCTCCTATTGCTAAAATATGGGGTTGATTAGTTCTGAAATTTCCATCAATTGAGATGAGTCCTTTTTGAGTTAAAGTAATTCCCGCATTTTCGAGCATTAATTTTTTGGTATAAGAGCGCCTTCCTACTGCCACAAGAGCAATATCTGCATTAAACCTTTTCTCTACACCTCCTATTTCAGCAGTAATCACTACTCCATCTTGAGTTTTTTCCCCTTTTGTAACCTTAGACTGCAAAAAGAACTTAAGCCCTTGTTTTTCTAAGATTTTTTGAAGTCCTAAAGAAATTCCACGGTCTAAAGTTGGACAAATACGATCTAAAAATTCTAGAAACATGACTTCAGATCCAAGTCTTTGATAAACAGATCCAAGTTCAACACCGATAATCCCAGCTCCTATCACAAGAAGTTTTTTAGGTATCTTTTTTAACGATAAAACACCTGTTGATGAAACAATTTTTTCTTCATCAAAGGGAAGAAATGGAAGGGGCGTGGGCTCTGATCCCGTTGCTAAAATGAAAGATTTAGCGGACAACTTCACTTCACCTGCAGCTTGTTTTACCTCAATTTCATGGGGAGTTAAAAAAGAGGCTATTCCTTGGATATATGTAACTTGGTTTTTTTTAAAAAGAGATTCAATCCCTAACTTAAAACTCTGAATAATCTCCTCTTTTCTTTGCATCATCGTGGTAAAATCAACCCCATTAACACTTGCCTCAATGCCATGAGCTTTTGCTTCTTTAACCATCTTATAATAAAATTCAGATGACTGTAAAAGAGCCTTAGACGGAATGCATCCAACATTTAAACAAGTTCCTCCAAGAGATCCTTTTTCGATACAAGCCGTTTTTAAACCCAGCTGAGCTGCTTTAATTGCAGCTACATAACCTCCAGGACCAGCTCCTATCACAATCAAATCAAACATCTCTGTCATAACAGCTCCTTTTAAGATTGCAGTAGAAGTTTAGATGGGTTTTCCAAACACTCTTTGACATGAACTAAAAACCCAACAGCTTCTTTTCCATCGATAATACGATGATCATAACTTAAAGCTAAATACATCATGGGACGAATTACAATTTGTCCTTCAACAACAACTGCTCTTTCTAAAATCTTATGCATCCCTAAAATAGCACTTTGTGGTGGATTTAGAATGGGTGTTGAAAGAAGAGAACCAAAAACCCCACCATTTGTAATGGTAAAAGTTCCTCCTTGTAAATCTTGTATCCCTATTTTTCCATCCCTTGCTTTTTTAGCAAAGTCTGCAACACCTCCTTCAATTTGTGCAAAGGTCAACTCTTCACACCCACGAAGCACAGGTACTAACAATCCTTTGTCTGTAGAAACAGCAATACCAATATGCTGATGATCATGGTAGACCATTTCATCTCCCTCTAGATAAGCATTTACTTCAGGAAATTTTTTAAGAGCTGAGCTACAGGCTCTCACAAAAAACGATAAAAAGCCTAACTTGACCCCGTAGAGTTTCTCAAATCCCTCTTTTTCCTGACCTCGAATCGCTATAATCTGTGACATGTCAACCTCATTAAATGTTGTTAACATGGCCGTTGTATTTTTAACTTCAACAAGACGCTGGGCTATTGTTTTTCTTAGGCCAGACATTTTAACCCTTTTTTCACCCCCTAGAGAGACTTTAGGTGTTGAAGATGGTGTAGAGGCCTCTTTTTTACCAAGTGTTTGCAAGTACTGCTCTTCTGATTTTCTCGCTTTTTCTGTTGTTTCAAAAGCTGGCTGAGCTATTTGCGGTGAAATCGGGACGGCAACGACCACCTTTTCAGCTGGTTTTTGAGTAATGTCTTTTGAAGCTACAGCTTTATCTGTGTCGATAATACCCAAAAGATGACCAATTGTAATTCTATCTTGAATTTTTACCTCAGCTATCCATTGACCAGACTCTGGCGCTGTAATAACTTGATTAACTTTATCTGTTTCTAACTCAATAAGATCTTCGTTTTTTTGTACTAGAGCACCATTTTCTTTAAGAATTCTTGCAACTGTTACCTCAGTAACAGATTCTCCTACTGATGGCACTTTAATTTCGATCTTCATTTAAAACCCCTGTACTTCTAACTTTTTAAAAGCTTTCTTAAGCAGCTCTTTTTACATAACAAAATTTAGCATTATCAGGAAGGATTTCTCTAGTCTTACGCAAGACATACTCATAACTGCCTATATTAAAATGTGGTTCTTAAACAAGACCACTGCTATAAAAAAAATATTCAACAACTTCGCTTTTGATAAATTTTCTATTTTTTTATTTTTTTTTATCGTAAAAAAAAATAAAACATCTGCAAACAACTGCATCATTGGAAAATATGAAAATCTTATTGATAAATTTTTTGTTTTTGTCTTTTGTACATGGCGCTATAGGATCTTGGACAACTATCCCAACACCTATTACGACGACAAGTGCTGTATACAGTAGCTCAAATGTATTTTCTTGCAATATTAAAGGAGCTAATCAAATAGCATTTGCTTGGTCAGACTCTCCAAATAACAATCCACAACTTATCCTCTATGATGCTCTACATAGCACGTTTTCTTCGATTATTTCTGTTAGTAACACAGCAGTGGAAAAAACCCTTACTGCAGTATATTTAACACTTAATCCAGACTTGCATCAAATCTTTTTAACCGTAGGGGATGAGCATCCAAATAGCAATAACCTTCATTATTCAACATACTCTTATCTAAAACCTTCCTCAACAATGCAACCATTTCAGCTTGTAGGATCGGCTACAGACCTTGGTGCAAATGGTTGTTTTGCTTGTTATAACAGCGCAAAACAAGCTATGGTTTTTAATTGGATTGCCAAACAGTCTACTAATCCAACTTTTACAACATTACCAAATAATGGATCAATTACATCAGATACTATTATACAAAATACTCAAGGCGATTGGAATGCACTATCTTGCTATAACTCACATGACCAGCAAATTGTATTTAGCTGGAGAAATCTAGCAGATGGAACGCCATATTACGCTATATACAACTCTAATAATCAGCAAATCTCTCCACCTACTCAAATTAGTAATATACCAAGCGTTAGTAGTAACAACGTTTTTTGTGCATATAATAGTGCAGAAAATCAAACTGTTTTTAGCTGGGTCAGTGCAAGTCCTTCATATCCTTATTATGCAATTTATGATCATGATACCCAAAAATTTGTAACACCAGCAACTCTGCTAAATTCAAATACAGCCCAAAATACAGTGTGTTGTTGCTATAATAATTTATTAAATCAATATATATTTAGCTGGGCCTCATCTACAAATACACCCTATTACGCTATTTACGACTGCTTCTCTCAAAGTTTATCTAGCGTAAACGCCATCCCTTCATCAGGGAACGCTACAACTGTAAACTGCTGTTACAATCCAGGGCTAAATCAGGCAATATTTAACTGGATTAGTACTAGTAATTCAAACTATCCTTACTACGCTATTTATACCATGAATACACCAGACAGTATCTATCACAACAATCTACTAAAAGCCATTAATTATAACCGTGAGATTTTTTTAAAAAGAGCGAGGTAACTTCACTCAAGGTTTTTAAAAGCTTTCTCAAGGAGCTCTTTTTTTTGTTGATTATGAAGAGCTAAAGATCCTGCTGCAGGAGAAGCACTTGCCGCTCTTCCTGCATAGGAAAGTCTAGCATTGTCTGGAAGGATTTCTCTGGCATGGCGCAAGACATACTCGTAACTACCCATATTACGATGTTCTTCTTGAACAAACTTGTAGTTCTTAACATGAGGGTATTGACTAAGGATTTTTTTTAACTCATCTTTTGGCCAAGGGTATAGCTGTTCTATTCGGATAATTGCAATGTGATCAGCTTTTCTTTTTTCTCTTTCTTCAATCAAATCATAATAGACCTTGCCACTACATAAGATAAGAGTATTTGCTTGCAAATGCTCTTGATCATCTATCACTTCTTTAAAATGCCTTTCAGTAAAGTCTTTTAAAGCACTTAAACTAGGTTGATATCTTAAAAGTCCTTTGGGAGTAAAAACAATCAAAGGTTTTTTCTTTGTCGCAATCGCATGGCTTCTTAATAAATGAAACATCTGAGCGGGCTCAGTCGGCACAACAATTTGCATATTAGCATTTGCTGTCATTTGTATAAATCTCTCCAACCTAGCAGAACTATGTGCTGGTCCCTGACCTTCATTTCCATGAGGAAGAAATAAAACAAGTCCATTATTAATCCCCCATTTCTGCTCACACGAACTTACATATTGATCGATAATAATCTGAGCTCCATTGGCAAAATCTCCAAACTGGGCTTCCCATATCACAAGGCCTTGCTGCATCACTTGCGCATATCCAAACTCAAAGCCCATGACACCATATTCTGAAAGATGAGAATTATATACAGTAAATAAAGCTTGATCTAAGCTCAAGTGGGCTAAAGGGAAATATTTTTTTTCTGAAAGTTGATCAACAACGACCGCATGTCTATGAGCAAATGTCCCTCTTTGACTGTCTTCCCCTGAAATTCTTACTGGATATCCTTCTACAAGTAAACTTGCATAAGATAAATACTCTGCTAAACCCCAATCGATCCCTTTTTTTTCATGTAAAGCATGAAGTCTATCTTGTAAAAGTTTATGGATTTTTGGATGAATACTCAACTCTTGCGGTGTGGCACAAAAACTTGTAGCAAGCTCCATAAGTTTTTTCTCACTCACAGCCGTAGATATTTTCTCAGAAAAAGATTCTGTCTTCTTTTCGCAAGTAGTAGCTTTAGCATTTGCAAGCTCTGCAATATCTTTTTCAGCTTGAGTCAGCTCTTGCAAAAAAGTATCTTCAAGATTTTGAGCTTCTTGATCTGTTAACTCATGAGTTGTTAATAAATGTTCTTTATAAAGATTACGTACATTTTTTTTCTTCTGAATCTCTTGATAGAGTTTAGGTTGAGTAAATAATGGTTCGTCTCCCTCAGAGTGCCCATACTTGCGATAGCAAACGATTTCTATAAAAACATCAGAACGAAACTTCTGCCGAAACTCTACGGCAAGTCTTCCTGCTTCGACACAACCCTCTGGATCATCTCCATTCACATGAAAAACCGGACAATCAAATGCTTTGGCAATATCTGTGCAATACCTAGTTGATCTAGTCTCTTTTTCTGTAGCCGTAAACCCGACTTGGTTATTGATCACAATATGAAGTGTCCCACCAACTGAATAACCTTCCAAAAGAGATAATTGAAGGGTTTCATAAACAGCGCCTTGACCCGCTAACGAAGCATCTCCATGAATTAAAATAGGAACAATCATTCCCTGTGGATCAGAGCCTTTGGCCAGAACTTGCTTAGCTTTTACTATCCCCTCTACCACCATATTCACAGACTCTAAATGGCTTGGATTTTCACAAAGCTCAAGCTTTATCGCTTTACCTGACTTTGTGTTTTTAGTAACTCTAAACCCTTTATGATATTTAACATCTCCACTCCCTTCACAGGTATTTGGCATATAATAGGGGGAAAATTCATAAAAAATATCCCGATAAGATTTTTGCATAATGTTAGCTAAGAGATTTAAACGCCCTCTATGAGCCATCCCTATCACACATTCCTCTATCCCTAAATTTGCACCTTTATTTAATACTTCATTAAACAAAGGAATTAAAGACTCCCCACCCTCTAAAGAAAATCGTTTCTGACCAGGATACTTTCTATGGATGAATGACTCGAAAATTTCAGATCGATTTAAATCTTTAAGAATTTCATGCTTATCAGCTTGTGTTAATGAAGTCGCAAGATTAGATTCTAATTTTTGAATAATAAATGCTTGTTTAGAAGCTTCTAGATGTCCAATCTCAACACCTATATTTTCACAGTAAATAGCCTCTAAGGCTTTGATCACATCCTTAAGCTTAGCTTTAGCTAAAGGTAAAACACCCCATGTATCAACTTCTACTTCTAAATCATCTCTCTTAAATCCATAAGTTTCCAGCTGTAGCTCCTTAATATTAGAAATAGGAGTTGGCTCTTTTAAAGGATTACAATGAGCTGCTAAATGACCAAAGTAACGATATCCATCTATCAATGCTTTACTAGAAAACCCTCCTCCAGAAACACTTTGAAAGTGACTAGATAACCTAACCCCCTCAAAAAAATATCTCCAAGAAAGCTCTACACTTTCAGGATTAGTAAGATAC
>JBAWWQ010000056.1:0-8532 GCA_037146655.1 Chlamydiota bacterium
GAGCTAGACTTTCTTTATTGGAGTGCAAAGCAAGAGGGTAATAATTATGCTGTGACTGGAACTGCTAATACTGTTCCTGGAACAGTGAATCCAAACACTGGATTAATTTCTCCAACTATTACATCAACTGGAAAAGTTTATAGTTTTAAACCTACAGCTAAACCTGGGTTTAAATTGACTGTTGGGATGAATTGGGAGTATGACTCTTGGGAGCTTTTTGCTAACTACTCTTATCTTCATGGCAGTCAACATAGTTCTGTTGCTTCTAGTAGTGTCAATACAGGAATTATTCCTTTGCTCTCTTATGCACCCAACAACTCAGTGCTAGCTTCCTCAGTGTTTTATACTCCAGGCGGTGCAGTGGGGTTTGTATCGGAAGCCAAAGCGAGTTGGAGCTTTTTTTATAATAACATCAATTTAGAGTTAGCTAAGTCTATTCCATTGTTTTCTTATTTTGTCTTGCATCCCCACTTTGGATTTCAAGCTTCTTGGCAAAAACAACATTTTCATGCTTCTTACTACGTAAGTTCTTTAATTAATAGCTCGACTAATCTAGGGAATAACCAAGCGATATTTTCTCAGAAATTTTGGGGGATTGGGCCAAGAGTAGGATTTGATAGTTTATGGCAGTGCTGTAACCATCTTGGTTTTTTTGCCAATACCGCTTTCTCTTTACTTTATGGAAAATTTCACGGAAAGTCTACTTCTTATGATACGAATGTAACAGCAGGATATACACATGTATTAATTGCAAAAAACATTTACAAACCCACAACACTTAGCCCTGTCCTTGAATTAAATCTTGGTGCGGCTTCTGAGTGGATGTTGTATAACAAATATCTCCTTGTAGCTCATGTGTCTTGGGATACACAGGCGTGGTTATTTCAAAATCAGCACAGTACTTCAGTACCTGACCCAACTCTTTTATTTCAGGGGTTGAATGCAGGTATAAGATTTAACTTTTAACAAGGCTGATTCATGAAAAAATTAGTAATTTTATTATTGACAGCAGCAGCCTCTTTTGTTGGGGCTGCTAATTTAACACTACAAGATGTTATTGCGGTCTCCGTAGGCGATCACCCGATAGGTGATGGCTGTCCTGTAGTAGCTTATACAAATGAAGGTCAAGATATCCTTGTCGCATGGCAAGATACAAATGGTTCCATATGTGGATCATGGGGGATGTCTGGAACATGGACGACACCTACCACTATACTATCAGGTCCTATACAGAATGTGTATCCTATATCCGTTGCTGGTAATGACAGTGGAATAGTTTTGACATATGTTGATAGCGATTCTACTCCTATGAGTATATTTTATAATGCAGCTTCTAAAATGTGGACCACCCCACAGATGATAATCAGTACCTGGAGGGTATCTCAAGATAGTGTTAGTACACCTGTTTTGGTGATTGGAGATTCTAGCAAATTTTATGTTACGTTTGCTTACCAGCATCCACCAGGTGTTGGTGTTATAGGGTATACAGCTTCCTCGACAGGTAGTGGTAGTTGGAGTGGTGGTCAATTATTTAGTCAAGGGGCATACTCACCGACTTCTATTAGCGGATTTCTACCTAACGCAGTAGCAGTAGGTGGAGCTGTATGGGCATCTAATGGAATTGGATATTTGGTTTTCTTCACAGATAATAAGGTTAGTGGTAGGATCCCCCTGGATGCTTGCAAACCTTCATCGGAATTTTCTTTAGGAATTAATCCTTATGATATACGAAGTATCTTATATGGTGATAGTGGGAGTCTCAAGCAGATTAATTGGATAAATAATGAGATTATAACGATAGGTTCTTTGGGAAATATTAACAAATTTGTACCTCAAGTTGCTGGTAATAAAGGGCTTAAAGGTAGTGTTACTTCGTGGATTGATAATAATGGAAATGTTCAAGCTGCTGTTGGATACCCAACCAATAATCTCTTAAGTGTTCCTTGGTCAGGCCCTACGCAGTTGTCTAATCTAAATTCTAGTGTCGGAAATCGTCCCCTCACTTATTTTGGCGTTACATCCGCTATTTATAATAGCCAGTGTATTTTTGCATGGGCTAGTCAAATGGAGCAGATCTATGTAAGCCAAGGTTCTATAAGCTCTACTACAGCGTCAACAGGGGCACCTCAAGGATTAACAGGGAGTACAGTCTTTAATCAACCTACTACGACAGGATCACAACGTCCAGGATAATCTTATTGTTCTAACGTGACAAGATAGACCTCTACTTAGATAGGGGTCTATTGAAAATTTCTTTTTTTCAAATCGTTCTATTTGTTAAACTTCTGCTTATCGAAAGATGGGCAGAAGTTTTTTGCTTCTTATTTTGAGTCATGAGATTAAGAAGATGTGATTAAAGGAAAGATAGGACATTTCATGTGTTTAAGATCTCAGTATCTATTCAAGATTGTTATGTTTTTATTAGCTTGTGGGATGTTTGGAGGTTTAAAGTACCCATGCCATAAGTTTACCGAAGGATTTTCCTTATTTAGAATTACACATCCTTTAGAGAGTGAGGGTCCTTTTGCTCCTCCAGAATTAACTGGGAAGGAAAAAGAGCTTTTGCTTCAGAGTCTGTCTCAGCCTTTTCATTATCTGAGCCACGGGGGGCAGGCTTATGTTTTTATATCACAAGATGAGCAGTACGTCCTTAAATTTGTGAAATTTCAAAGACTACGTATTGCGCCTTGGATACAGAAGATTCCTCTCCCTAAAACTTTATTAACAAAGCAGTTGATAAAGGCTCAAAAGAAGGCTCGTATATTAAACAAAATGTATCAAAGTTATGACAATGCCTACAGGGTGTTTAAAGAAGAGACAGCTATTTTATACCACCATTTACAGCTGACGAAAGATCTCAAAAAATCTGTGGTTTTATTTGACAAACTTGGATACCGCTATGACATTGATTTAGATCAGTATGCCTTTGTTGTACAAAAAAAAGGCATACCAACAGATAAACTCATTAAACTTTTAATCCAAGAAGGTAAAGTTGAAGAAGCTTGTCTAAAATTAGATCAGCTCATTGAGTTTGTTTTAGCGGCAGCTAAAAAAGGGGTTGATGATCAAGACATCAAATTTAAAGCCAATTTAGGCTTTATAGATAATCGAGTTATTCAACTTGATATGGGGAGTTTAAGAATTAATCATCAACAACAAGACCGAGCTATCTATCTGCAGAAAATCCATCAAGCAGGGATCAAATTTTGTGGTTGGCTTGAAAAAAATGCACCACAACTTGTAGAGCATTTTGTGCAATCTTTAGAGCAGCTACAGAAGGATTCTGTAGATTTAGACCAAGCTTAATAGATGGGGGATGGAATCTGAAACGCTTGTAAAGAAATAACAATTTTGTGGTATGCTAATTTTCATACACGAGGAGAATCAGGCACATGCACACAAAAATTTATGATGATCAATTGATTGTAATTACAGGAGCGTGTGGTTTTATAGGCTCTTGTGTTGTTAAGCATCTTAATAACCAAGGTTTTTTTAATCTATTACTTGTCGATGATTTTAGAAGTGGTGAGAAATGGAAAAATCTTGTTGGGAAAAAATATGCAAATCTTGTGTCTCGCTATGATTTATTTGATTGGTTAGAAGGGCGTGAATCAGAAATAGAAGCATTTATCCATTTAGGTGCATGTCCAAGCACAGTTGCAGTAGATGGCGACTATATCCAAAAAAACAACTATGAATTTTCAATTAAGCTTGCAGAGTATGCTTTGCAAAATGAGCATCGCTTTATTTACGCATCTTCTGCAGCAACATATGGAATGACAGATAATTTTTCTGATGATCATGCACATTTAGAACATCTTCGACCTCTTAATTTGTATGGATATGCAAAGCATATGGTGGATTTATGGTTAGAGCAACAAGGTGTTTTAGACCAAGTTGTTGGTCTAAAATATTTCAATGTTTTTGGTCCTAATGAATATCATAAAAATAGAATGGGATCGATGGTTATGCATATGACAAAGCACATTTTAGAAGAAGGAGTAGTTAGACTTTTTAAGTCTACTCAACCTTGTTATCAAAATGGAGAGCAGTCTAGAGATTTTATTTATGTCAAAGAAGCTGTAGATATCACGTGTAGTTTTTTGGAAAACGATCTTACAGGCATATTTAATGTGGGTATGGGCAAGTCTACGACGTGGAATGACCTTGCTAGAGCTGTTTTCAAAGCTCTTAATAAAAGAGAACACATTGAATATTTTGATATGCCACAAGATTTGGTAGACCATTATTTAAGTTATACATGTGCTGATATGAGTAAATATTATCGGTTAGTCGAGGAGCATGACTTGCCAAAAATACGTCATTATTCCATTGAGGAGGGGGTAGCTGATTATATTCAAAATTACCTTCTTGAGAATAAACGATGGTAAAACTTATGAGCTCTTTTAGAGCCTTGAAATCTATTAAGGCTTTAGTTGTCGGTGATTTTGCTTTAGATACCTATATTATAGGATCTGTAGGGAGAATTTCTCCGGAAGCGCCTGTTCCTGTGTTGCACGTTAAGGAAAAAAAAAATATCCCGGGGATGGCTGGTAATGTCGCTTTAAACCTTATTTCTTTAGGTGCATCTGTTAAAGTTTTAGGAAGGGTAGGTATAGACCAAGAAGGGAAATTATTAACTTCTTATCTGCAAGATCATGGTGTTGATACAAATGCTATGGTGGTAGAGCAAGGCTATGATACTCCTGTTAAAACAAGAATGATAGCAAGTGCTCAACAGTTACTTCGAGTAGATTTTGAGACTATTAACCAATTATCCGAAAAAACAGAAACTTTGCTGATACACTCTTTACCTTTCTTATTGCAAGATGTGGATGTGATTGCTATATCGGATTATAAAAAAGGATTTCTTACCTCTAAATTAATCTCGGCAATTATTTGTGAAGCTAACAGTCAGAAAAAAATTGTGATCGTAGACCCTAAAGGCAATGATTTTTCAAAATATTTAAATTGCACACTTATTAAACCAAATTTACAAGAAGCCTACTTAGCTGCTAATTGCGAAAGAGGTGTTGATTTAAATATAGTAGCTAAAACTCTTTTAGAGCAGTCTCTGGCTAAATATGTTTTAATCACAAGATCTGAAGAGGGGATGACTTTATTCGATCGTGAACAGACTCGAAAAGATTTTCGTGTAGAATCAAGAGAAGTTAAAGATGTAACAGGGGCCGGAGATACAGTCCTTGCTATGATGGTTATGGGTATGGCCAATGGTCTTTGTCCATCTATTTGTACACAGCTTGCTAACGTAGCAGCAAGCCTTGCTGTCCAGAAGATGGGGTGTGCTAGGGTTACTTTGGCACAAGTTGCTGAACAACTTTTATCTCTTGACCAAGACAATAAGATTTTTATGGATGAGCACTTGTTTGCGCTTAATCAAGTGATGCAAGATAAAACATTTACTGTTTTAGGCTTGGATGCCAATCAAATGATGACAATAGAGCTCTTTCAGTGTATTAAACAACTTCGCGGTAAAGAGTCTCATCATAGATTGCTTATTTATTTGTCAAAGACGGAAAGAAATAGTTCTTTGATAGATCTTTTAGCTTCATTACATGAAGTAAGCTTTATTGTTTTAAGTTCAGATAATTTATCTCAGCTTTTTAAAAAAATGCTCCCTAAGGACATTTTTTATATGCAAGAAGATAAACTATCTGAGATCAAAAACCCTTCAGATCTGCTAGATCAGATGCTTCTAACTCAAGTAAGATCATAATCTTGCGATAGCCTTTCTATACGCTTTTCTAAAGGAGGGTGCGTAGCAAATAGTTGTAGAATAGAAGATTTTTTAGTCGAATGAATCATGAAGGCTTGCAGCGCTGCTACTTGCGCTGGCTGTTCTTTGGTATGAGTGACTTGATGTTGTAAAGTTTGTAAAGCACTAATCATAGAGGCCCTTGAGGAAAGGCGAGCGCCACCGTGATCTGCTCTAAACTCTCTTTTTCTTGAGTAAGCTGCAATTACAATAGATCCTAAAATCATAAAAATAATTTCAAAAACAAAAGTAAAGATATAATAACTTGCGTACGATCCACTAGAAGAATTTTGTTTTTGGTTTTTCCCAAGCCCTGATAGTGCAAAAGCTAATACTCTTGACAAGAACATAACAAACGCATTGATCACACCTTGTAAAAGAGTCATTGTAACCATATCTCCATTAGAGATATGGGTGATTTCATGACCTATAATCGCTTCAAGCTCTGAGGTTGACATGGTTTGTAATAAACTTGTAGAAACAGCGACAAGAGAGCGTCTTTTGGTAGGACCTGTCGCAAAGGCATTAGGTATAGCAGAGTTAAAGATTCCAACTTGTGGTGTTACAGGAAGGTTGGCTCTTTGGGCTAGCCTCTCAACTACTGCATAAAGTTGCCTCTGTTCCATAGAGTAGCTGTTTGCATCGATCAGTTGAATGCCCATCATCCACTTTGCCATAACACGAGAGAGCATTAAAGAGATTAAAGCTCCTGTCATGCCCCATACTAAGCAGAAAATCATGAGAGATTTATAATCAAGTCCATAGGCTTTTAAGTAAGGCTGTACATGGAAAAAACTCAAAACACAAGAAACAGTCAAAACGACTAAAATATTAATTAGAATAAACAGAGTTATGCGTTTGAACATTATCATCACCACCATATTTTAAGTTTTAATAAAGTCCATTCTCTCAAAGTATATATATAAAAACAAGGTGGGCTATGAGAGTTCTTTAGTGGGCGAGGATGTCAATATTTATTTTTTTATAAAAACGAACAGTTAGAGAGCCTAAGGCTCTCTAACTTAGGTATGCTTAAATTAATTCCATATCTTTTTTTGAATAAGTGGATCTGTGGAATGGTTTTTAAACGCAGGTGTAGTCTGAATATACCCTAACCAGTCTAGGTCTGTTGTTGTGTTGTATGCAGCGTCGTAAGAAGCTTGCATAGTAATAGGCTGATAAATCTCTTTATGACGATTTTGAACAGCTTTTAAATCCATTTTAAGTGTTGTAAGATTTAAATGGTTTAGAGGGTTAAGTCTTTGAGAGAAAAACTCCTCAAAAAGTATACAGTTGTGTTCTAGCTCTAATACTTTTAGTGAGCTAGGGAATGTAAAAGTAAAAGATCCTTCCATTCCGAGTATGTTACGATTCATGGTAAGGCTTATGAGTCCTTCAGGAAGTTTTGGTAAATGCGTGATGCGATTATTGTCTAAGTGACAGATTTTAAGAGAAGGAGGTAATGCAGAGACTCTAGAGAGGTTATTATTTGATAAATCCAAATAACTTAGCTTAGTCATTTTTGCAAAAAAGGCCCTAGATAGGGTGTGTAGTTTGCAATTTTGCAAAATAAGAACGTTTAAATTTACACATTTTTGAATTTTTGGTAGTAACCGCTCTAGCCGAGGATGCTCTTTGATAATCATGTGAGTCACATTACTAAGTTGTATGGGTTCAAGAGCGGAGAGATGGGCTGCATTTTGGATGACGATATTTCCAGGTAAATAAGAAAGGACATGTTCATAAATTGCAGGTGCAAGTGTAGTTGGATGCGATGTTTCAAATAAATCAACTTGTATTTTTACGGGATCAATTGAGGTTGATTGCATAGGGGTAAATGCTCGTTCAGAATGAGTTTTAGATGCTTGTGGTATGGATATCAGGTGTCGATTTTTTTTCAGTGGTAAAGGAGATAAGTTGTTGCGTGCTCGTGGAATATGGTCGTCAACAACTAACCTTTTTAATTTAAGAGGGGATCTTTTGAGTTGTTCTGCAGTCGGAAAATGTTCAGGTTGTAGTGGATTATGGTGCAGCTCTAAAGTTGTTAGTGTTGAGTTTTTTAAAAGAGACAAGGGAATGGGTGTGCATAGCGCATTGTCATTCGCTTTCAATGTTTTTAATGCAGGAGCTGTAAAAATTTCAGTTGGTAAAGATTCAAGATCATTATGAGATACATCAATAGATCGAAGCTTAGGGAGGTTGCCGATTCCAGAAGGGATCGTTTTTAAGTTACAATGAGTCACATCTAATCTTCTAAGGCTATACAAGGCAGATATAGAAGGGATTGGGGGTAGTATGCAAAATTTAGCACAGATTTTTTTGGGTTTTGCAAGCGATGGGCCTTCAAGGGTTAGGTGTGACATTTGTTCTTCTAATGTAGGTGCATGTTTTTTTTCTGTGGAACATATGCTCATGACGTACTCTCCTTTTTTTGTTTATGACGTATCGGACTCTACATTATTTTAAAGATTTTGTTAAGAGTAAAATGGTTTTTTGTGAAAAAATTCATTAAAACATTGGAAGAAGCTTTTGATTTAAGTGGTTTTAGCGATGATAGAAGGCTTATTTGGAAGAAGATTGTCATTTAGACGCTGCTCAAAATATTGAATAACTGATTTGATGTTCTTGATATATTTTGGAAAAAGAAAAAACGGTCCACAATGGGATGATAATAGGTCTAAGTCTATGTCTTTTAATTAAATCTGTTGCAAAACTTGCTGCTTGCTTAATATGCTATTAAAAAAGGAGAGATTCTC
>JBAWWQ010000057.1:0-8272 GCA_037146655.1 Chlamydiota bacterium
GTTCTATATGGCTATATGGATAGAAAGTACCTAGAATTTCTGGAGCCGAATCACCTCTTATAGCCATTTGGGTGGCGCTATAAATGCATAAACCTACACTACAACCTTCTCCAAAACCATCAAAAATTACGGAATTTCCTTCTATAGAAACTGTAAAATCGTTACTAAGAAGGTTGTTTTTCCCTAGCCCTTTTTGTAGATGAAAAAAATCAACTTCTTTAAAATGAGAGCCATCTTGGATCCGAATAGCATAGACCTTTTCTGAGTTGCTATCGATATATAAGTCTAAGTTAGTGATTCGATTGGTTTTTGCAATTTTTGCAATTTTTACTTTAGGAACGCTAAAGGTCCAGTGAGATTCTCTACGAGCCCTTTCAGCAAAAGCTGACTTAATTCCTCCAGGAGAGGAGACGTTTTTTCTAAAAATTGATTGGTAACTAGCTGTTTTTCCAGCACAATTTTCACTCCAAGTTGTTGCAAAGGGCTGTTTTTCGTAAGTCATAATCAGATAACGGGTGTTATCTATTGCTCGATCTACGTTAAGATTAAATAAGGTCGCGGCATGGCCTCGATAATCAACTTCTTTCGCGTCCACATGCCAATAAGCATCATGATTGTGTGTCACCTGATGATAGACATTTGTTCGAGCAACAATTGCCAAAGCATCCATAACAACACCTTGAATATGATGAGCAAAACGAGGGGCTAAGATGGATTTTAAATAATTTTCAATTTCGACTTCATTAATTAAAGTAATGCGGTCATCAATATGATAGATTTCAAGATTGCCTTTATATTGAATCCCATCAACTAAAATAGAGGTTTCTGGAGAAGTTGATAGAATTTTTATTTGGTATACACCTAGGAAATCTTCACCCCATTTAACCCCTTCTTTATGAGGATAGAGGTAAAAGCGTTTCCCTTTTATACCAGAACTTATAACTTTTTTTGTAAGAGGATCGATGACTTGATAGTGGCCTTTCACCTCAACAAGGGCCCCCTCTGCTTCTTTTTTGAGCAAAACCTTGACTGTGGCAGGTTTTGCCGAGGATTGTTCACTAGCTTCTTCTTGAGTTGAAGCCTGAAGAGGCAATCTACTAAAAAGTAAGCAAAAAAATAAAACAAACCATCTCATGATAATTCTCCTTGCTGGTGTATTGAAGAGCTTGGGCGGTTGAAATGCTCAAAAGCTAGTTTTGTTGCTTCTCTTCCTCGGAGAGTAATCCTTAGCAGGCCTAACATAATTAGGTAAGGTTCATAGACTTCAGCTAAGGTTGTGTCATCTTCTCCAAGAGCTGCAGCTAGTGTTTTAATACCAACGGGCCCCCCTTCATGATGATCTATAATTGTAGTTAATATTTTTTTATCCATTTCATCAAGTCCTTTTTCATCAATAGAGAGCATTTGAAGCGCTTGATGGACAGTTTTTATTGAGATACAAGATTCTGAGCGCATTTCGGCAAAATCTCTTACCCAACGGAGTAAATTATTGGCAATACGAGGGGTTCCTCGACTTCTTAAAGCTATTTCGTAGGCAGCTTCTTTAGATAAGGACATAGATAGTAGACTTGCTGAACGGACAAGAATTTTTTCTAAAATATCAGGGGTGTAAAAATCTAATCGGCAGTGGAATCCAAAACGTGATCTTAGAGGACTACTTAGAAGACCCATTCTTGTAGTAGCACCTATTAAGGTAAAGGGATTGAGTTTGACTTGTACACTACGAGCTTGAGGACCAGAATCTAACATCAAGTCTAAAGAAAAATCTTCCATAGCTGGATAAAGATATTCTTCGATTTGCCTTGGCAGTCTGTGGATTTCATCGATAAAGAGAATATCACCTTCTTCAAGGGTTGTCATAATACCCGCTAAATCGCCCGCTTTTTCTATAACAGGGCCCGAAGTAACAACGATACGAGATTGCATTTCATTTGCGATAACAGAGGCTAGTGTTGTTTTTCCAAGACCTGGAGGTCCATGAAATAAACAATGCCCAAGAGTTTCTTTTCTTTTTTTAGAAGCACCTATGACAATTTTTAATCTTTCTTTTAAAGAATCCTGCCCCATAAAATCTTCAAGATATTGTGGTCTTAGGGTAAGATCATAAGTTGGATCTGGTTTTGTCCAGGTCGACTGGATATGGGTGTTTTTCATGAAAGGCTCCTTATAAAAAATCTAGCAAGAAAAGGATTTCACAAGCTATATCTATCTTTAAAAAAGCAAAAAAATATTAAGGAAGGAACGATGACTCTTCAATCTGATCGTTGGATCAAAGAAATGGCAAGAAACCATGGTATGATAGAACCTTTTGCAGATTCTCAAATAAAGGAAGTAGATAACCGCCGTGTGATTAGTTATGGCTTATCTAGTTATGGGTATGATCTAAGAGTTGGTAAACAATTTAAAGTTTTTACAAATATTTATAATACTATGGTAGATCCTAAAAATTTTCAACCAGATGCTTTTGTGGATATGGAAGGAGATTATTGTATTATTCCACCTAATTCATTTGCGCTGGCTATGAGTGTTGAGTATTTCCGAATACCACGTGATGTGTTAACATTATGTATTGGCAAATCTACTTATGCTCGTTGTGGAATTATTGTTAACGTTACACCTTTTGAACCAGAATGGGAAGGATATGTTACATTAGAAATTTCTAATACAACACCTTTGCCAGCAAAGATTTATGGAGGAGAGGGGTTAGCTCAGGTTCTATTTTATAGAGGAGAACCTTGCGAAGTTTCTTATGCAGATAGGCAAGGTAAGTACATGAAGCAGATGGAAATTACCATGCCTATTGGTTAAAATGTTTTTTCATGTTGATTATGCTCGGTTAAATTTGTTATTAGATGATTTAGAATAATATGTAAAAAGATAATGCTTTATTTTCAAACTATAAAAAAAGGGAAGACTCCCTTGTACATGCGGATCATACAAGAGTGTAAAAATTCTTGGTGGGTGATTCTATTTATGATATTTACCTATATGATGTATGTGAAAACTTTACAAGGTAAGGACCACGATATAGCTAAATTAACCGAGCAATTTGCAACATTTGAAAAAAATAGAAATTTAGCCATTTTAGCTAAAGAGTCTCTTATGTGTGAAATTGCAAGTCAACAAGATCCTATATGGATAGAAATGATGCTTATGAAAAAATTGGGGATGATCCCTGAAGGCTATACAAAAATTCGATTTACAAAAGAAGATCCTAGTTTTGTATCTTATGTGGATGGGTTGTAAGAAAAAACAGATATGATCCTAACAATCCTTATTATTATTCTTACCTGTTTAATTTTAGCCTCTGGGTTTTTGTCATCAACAGAAACTGCGTTTTTCTCTCTTTCTGCTATGAAAATTCGTACTTTTAAAGAGGGAAAAGATCCAAAAGGGCATTTAGTAGCTAAGCTGATTTCTCAGCCGAGAAATCTTCTTGTTACAATTATTATGCTCAATGTCATCTTGGGTATTTTAGTACAAAACGTTGTAGCAAGTATTTTTGGGACCTTATCGGGCTGGCTTTTAAATGTAGGGGTTCCCTTGGGTTTAACCTTGATTTTTGGAGAGGTTATCCCTAAGTCGCTCGCTTTAGCAAATAATGCTAAGATGGCCTATGTTGCTGCACCTGTAATTTCTGTAATTGAGAAATGTATAACTCCTTTTCGAAGTGCAATTGTTTGGGTTGCTGGGGGCATCTCTTACATGATGTTTTGGTTTTTGAAAAAAGAGAGTGCTGTTTCTTTGGATGAATTAAAAGTTGCTTTAAGAACCTCTAAGAAATTTGGGTTTCTTAATCCTGAAGAAGCTAAACTTATACGAGGATATCTCAATCTTGAAGATGATTTAATTAAAGAGATTATGAACCCTCGCCAAGAAATTATAGCATTTAATATTCATGAAGATATGAGTCAGTTAAAAGAATTGTTTATCGACAAACAATGCTCCAAGGTTCCTGTTTATGAAAAAAACCTAGAAAATATTTTAGGGATCATTTCAAGCGATGTGTTTTTTATTCATCAGAAAGAAATTTATTCTTCAGAGGAACTGAAAAGTTTTCTAAAAAAACCCTTTTTTATTCCAGAATCTACTCCAGCTAAAATGCTTTTACAACAATTTTACGAGAGAGCTGAAGAGGTTGCTATTGTGGTAGATGAATATGGATCTATTTCAGGGCTTGTGACGTTAGAAGATCTTGTAGAGGTTGTTGTGGGTCAGATTGCAGATAGACGGGATGAAAAAATCCTCTATACAAAAGCTGGAGACGGAGTGCTTATAGCAAGTGGTAAAATGGAACTTGCTGAGTTTGAAGAAGTTTTTGATGTGCATTTAGATAGTGAAAATAATATGGCGACCCTTGGTGGATGGCTTATAGAGAGATTTGGGGATATTCCTAAAGAAGGGGCAAAACTTGTAACAGATGAATTTTTATTCCATGTGTTATCGTCAGATCAAAAAAGAGTAAGAAGGGTTTATATTCGGAAGCTAAATCCTGCACCTAAAAAGAAAGGTTCACATTAGTTATGAACGGAGAAAGTTGGGAGCTGTTTTTACTTCTTGTTTTGTCTTCACTTGTTATTGAAGCCTTTTTTGCGATGATGGAGATGGCTTGCGTTTCTTTTAATCGAGTAAGGTTGCAGTATTATGTTAGTCAAGGTCACAAAAGAGCTCAATGGATTAGTTTTCTTTTGGATCATCCTACAAGACTTTTTGGGACAACTTTAATTGGGGTCAACGCAGCATTGCAGTTTGGATCAGAATGTTCAAGGCGGTTTTATCTAGCTTTAGGATTAAGTCCTGATTGGGCTCCATTATCTCAAATTCTTCTTGTTTTAATTTTAGCAGAGTTAGCTCCTATTTTTGCTGCAAGACGTTATTCGGAACATGTGGCTTTACTAGGAATTCCTTTTATTTATATTTTCTGCAAGATTATGACCCCATTTGTTTGGGTGTTAAATGGAATTTGTTTTGTGATTCATCGTCTTTTGCATCTTCCATCAACACAAGGGATGCACCTAACAAGAGAAGAGCTCCAAAAAGCTATTGAAGCTAGAGAGGAAGGTGGTGAGCAAGGAGAATTTGATACAGTTGTTGCTAGTATTTTTTCTTTAAAAAATAAATCGGCTAAAGATTTAATGGTTCCAATTGAAAAAAGCAAGACAGTCCCTTCAACGTGTCTTGTTGAGCACGTTGTAGAGGCGCTCAATTGCGAGTATTTTCCTCATCTACCTGTTTTCCATATAGCCAAGCAAAATGTTGTAGCCATGATTTATCCAAGAGATTTACTTCGAGCTTCAGATAAGGATTCAGTTAGGCAATTTGCAAAGCAACCGTGGTTTATTTTGGAAAAAAATTCGATTTTAAATATTTTAAAACAGTTTCGCAAAAACAATCAAAGTGTTGCTGTTGTTTTAAATGAATCAGGGCTTGCTACTGGGATTTTAACGTTAGATAGTATTGTAGAGGAGATTTTTGGAAATAAAGTTCAGAAATTTATTGAAAAAGATCCTTTTAAAGAACAGGTTATTATCGAGAAATCCTTTCCTGGGGATATGAAGATTGCTGAAATCAATCGTCAGCTTAATATCTGTTTACATGCAAAAGAGAATATCTCTTTAGAAGAGCTTATGACAGAAGAGTTAGGGCATAGACCCAATAAAGGGGATTACGTCCGTATTGACCAATTTGAACTTGTTATGGAAGAGGCAGGCCTTTTAAAAGGTAAGAAAATTGCAGTAAGAACAATTTTCTAGATACAGTAGCTTTTAAGGTTCTTTAACCTATTTGATTTTTCACAAGCTCGATAATAGTGAAAATAGCTGCATCTACATCTGTTTTGAGGGTTTTTCTCGAAAAAGAGAACCTAATAGAGTTTTTAGCTTTCTTTCTAGGTAGACCCATATTAAGAAGAATTCTTGAAGGTTCTAGAGCTCCAGAAGAGCAGGCAGATCCAAGACTTGCATAAATTAAAGCGCGATCAAGTTGTAGTAGTAGTGTTTCTCCATCAATATCATCAAACATAATATTAGATGTATTACAAACTCTAGGCCCGTCTCCATTAATAGAGATTTTCAAAGCTTGTTTTAGAGAGCTTTCAAAGTGGTTTCTTAGCTCAAGCATATGAACTCTATTTGTTGTTAGGTGATCATAAGCTAAAGAAACTGCTTTAGCAAATCCTAGGATGCCCGCTAAATTTTCTGTTCCAGGGCGTAGAGAATATTCTTGATGTCCACCTTGCATAAGAGGTTTGCATTTGGCATTTGGAGCTATAAAAACCATACCAACCCCTTGGGGTCCATGAAGTTTATGTGATGAAAAACCCATTCCATGAATGCCTTGAGATATTTTAAAAGGTTCTTTACCAAGTAAAGCTACCCCATCGATAATTAAGGGAATGTTACGTTGATGAGCAAGATGAGCTACACCTTCTAAATCAAGCTTCACTCCAGTTTCACTATAAACGGCAGAAAACACCATGCACGACACATCTTGTGTTAAATGAGCTTCTATATCTTTTAAAGCAGGAGCTCCCCATGAGTTGGTTGGTACATAAGAGATCTTATCCTTTCCAAGGGCTAGAAGAGTTTCATGAATACACGGATGTTCGATTGAACTTGTTAAGATAAGCCCCTTATTAGGATAGAGACCCTTGATAAGCATATTCATACTTTCTGTTCCCCCAGAGGTGAAGATCAGAGAGTCTGACTCAACATCTAAATGCTTAGCTATAGAGGACCTAGCTTCATTTAAAAGAAGTTTAGCGTCTCTACCATAGCCATGGACACTTGAAGGGTTGAAAGGTAGCAGTAAAGCTTGTTTCATTATATCTAAGACTTCGTCGTCTAAAGGGGTGGTAGCATTATTATCTAAGTAAATAGGATTGGGCATTAAAAACTTACTCAAATTGAGTGTGAAGATTGTAAAACGACATATATTAGCATACGTCTGGGGTTGATGGAAAGTATGTAAGGGTACTTTCTTATAGCAAAATACATGAAAATTCTTAACTTGTTGATTTTAAGCTTCTTTTTTCAAATAACATCAAATTCATTTTTAATATTAATAATATACTATTTTAAGGTTATTTAATTTAACTAAAAAAGTTAAAGGTAAAATTAATATTATTAAAATTGAAACTATAATTAAAAATGATTATATTAACTGTAAAAGACGTGAATTAACTCTTTGGGGAATTTTCTATGAAAAAAAGTATAATGGAACAGCTTAGTGTACTGGAAGCAACAGACGAACTATCTAGTATGGCAGAGCTTAATTCTGATCTACTTAAGAAAAATCTAGAGAATATAAGGAAGGGGAAGGGGCGATTATTAAAATGGTTAGATCCTGAAAACGATCTTCATACACTTGAGCGGATTAAAGAGATTTTTCAGTCTTTATCTAGGTATTGCAAGGAAATAGTGAAAGATAAGGCTAAATTGAAAGATCCAGATACCCAGCAAGGTGTTGAAGCTGTGATTCAACTAGCTAAAGAGGCAGCTCGCAATCTTAATCAACATAAGCAGTTATGGGGAAGAAGTCTTAAAGATCCAGATATACATACGTTAAAAGAGTATCAAGAGCTTTATGAGATTTATGAAAAGAAATTTAGCAAAGCTAAAAAGAAGGGGGCTGATCTTAAAAAACAGTGGCCAGAGGCTTTAGGTGAAGAATCTTTAGTTCTTGAAAGTCGAGAAGTTAAGGATTTAGATGCTATTAAACAAGACCTTCAATATGAACTTTTATATCTTCAAAAAGAAGATGGAAAGCGATTTTTTAATCGTAGCCTTTTAAGGCATATGAAGTTAGTGAATGATTTTGAGCGGCTTTTAATAGCCGAGGTGCATGATGACCCTTTTTTAAAGATACAAACTATACGAGACAAAGAGTCGCTGGCGGCTGCAAAAGAGATTAAAGAAGATATCTTAAGTCATTGTCATTGTTTACTTAAAAAAGATGAACAGATACAAGAATCAGAATTTTGTCGTAACCTTAGCTTTGGCGTCTACGCTCTTGTTTTAGCGACATCGCATCACAACCTTGCTAATGAAGGTGGCAAGAGAACGTGTTTACAATATTTTAGAGATTTTGGTTTTTATTTGACTAAGGCTTTTACCTCTAGTGATTATTATGCTTACTCTCAACAACCTTGGCTAGAATTAAACGAGTCTATTCAGCACTTAATTTTACTTGCTTACGACCTTTGTTTAAGGTTTTTTGTCCATAAAGGATCGAATGATCAGATGATGGGTTTTATTAAACAACTGATGAATCC
>JBAWWQ010000058.1:0-8126 GCA_037146655.1 Chlamydiota bacterium
CCATCTAAATCTGTAACACCTACCTTTAAAAAAAAAGAAAGCCATTTTTTCAAATCCTCTATGTTAGATGTTAATCCTTGAACTGGTTTAAAAAAAGAGGTGTCTGTATCAATGAAATTTTCTGTAACAGGTCCTATCCCACGATATCCTGTTGCTAAAAGATTTTTTTCACTCAAAGTCAGAGAGTAATGTGTATCTTTTAAACCCAAAGGCTTTAAAATTTTTTGGGTAAGTAAGTTTGAATAGCTCATCTGAGCTTGCCGACTTAAAATATAGGCCAAACATCCATATCCCAAAGCAGATACTTCCTGCTTAACCCCAGGTTTTCTTGCGAGTTTATAAGCTCTAAAATAACTTTCAATATCTTTTGCTTTTGCTTGATAATATTTCATAGGAGTTGTTGGATAATTTGGCAATCCAGATAAATGCGTTGCAAGATCTACTACTTTCATAGCTATATCATGGTACTGAGGAATAAAAAAGGTCTTAGGAAAATATACAGATACAAGATCCTCTTCCTTAATGATCCCCTCATCAAAAGCTTGAGCTAATAAAACAGCTATAAATGAAGAAGAGAGTGATCCAATACGAAACTGAGTGTTTTCTTTAATTGTAATTTTATCATTTCTTTTAGAATGCCCAAAACAAAATGTCTTTTCATAAGGAGTTTCCATATTAAAGCTATATTTAATAACAGCCACAGCAACACCTGCCGCATTATGCTTTTTTAAATAATCTTTAACCCTCGCTTCCACACCCACTTTAATTTCCACTTCAGAAACCGCCATAAGAGACCTACTTATCATAGATACTCCTAAAATAACCCCCATCATTTTACAGATGAAAACCATCTTTATATTCCCCTTAAAAAGGTTTACCTTGTATTCCAATTTCATGAAAACCTCAAGGAGAAACTCTCTTTTATCTTTGTTCAATAATCTAACATTCATTATCCTATGCCATTTAACTGATTAGGTACTTTATGCGCTCTGTTGTGATCACATCTAATTTAAAAAAAAGATTCCCTTTTAAAAAAGGCTTTACAGAAGTCCTTCAAGGGGTTGATCTTGAAGTTTTTAAAGGAGAGATCTTTGGCTTTTTAGGTCCAAATGGTGCTGGGAAAACAACAACTCTTAGGATTCTTACAACACTTTTACCCTTTGATAGTGGCCAAGCTTTTATTGATGGTTTATGTATACAAACCCAAGCCTCTGAAGTGCGCAAGCGGATTGGATATGTGAGTCAAAAAGGAGGAGCAGATCCACGCTCCACGGGTCTTGAAAATCTTATTTTACAAGGCTGCTTGTATGGATTAAGCTCCAAAGAAGCTCTACTTCAAGCCAATAAACTGATTACAACTTTTGAGCTTAGTGATTGCATCGGTAGAACAGTTTCTACCTATTCTGGTGGACAACAACGCAGGTTAGACATTGCTCTTGGCATGATGCATCAACCTCAAATCCTTTTTCTTGATGAACCAACAGCGGGTCTTGATCCTCAAAATAGAGCAAGTCTTTGGAAAAAAATACGCGATTTAAAAAATGAAGGGGTTACCATTTTTTTAACTTCTCATTATTTAAATGAAGTAGATGAGCTTTCTGATAGGATAGCTATTATGGATCATGGGAAAATTGTCATAACAGGGACCCCTGAAGAACTAAAACAACAAATCTCTGGGGATATAGTAACAATTGGTTTTAACAAAACTATTCACGAAAAAGCTAAACAGTTCTTTGTTACAAAACATGATTTTATACGTGAAGCTATATGGGAAAATTTAGATCTACGTCTTTATGTTGATCAAGGCAGATCATCTCTTGTTCATCTCCTTCGCCTTCTAGATCAAGCTCAAATCCCTTTAGAAACCATCCAGATGTCCATCCCCAGCCTTGACGATGTTTTTCTGAAGAAAACTGGTCGCTTACTTAGAGAGGAGCTTTTATGAAACTTGTTAGAGATATTTATTTACTATCTATGCGCTGCATTAAAATTTCTATTAGAAACCCCGTGTTTCTTTTTATGGGAATTATCACCCCATTTCTGTATCTTTCTCTTTTTACCCCCTTACTTAAAACCCTAGCAAAAGGAAATGCTTTTTTCTCAGGGAATATTTTAGACACCTTTGTACCAGGAATGCTTCCTTATATTGCTTTTACAACAGGATTATTTACAGGATTTGGTGCAATTGACGAACTACGATCTGGTCTTCTGGAAAGATTTAGAGTAACACCTGTCAGTAGACTAGCTCTTTTAGCAGGACCTGTTATTAGAGATGTCTGTGAAACACTTTTTCAATGCACTTTGTTTGTTTTTATCGCTATGGGTTTTGGATTTAGAGGCAACCCTCTAGGCATCTTACTCTTATTTATTCTTCTTGCCCTGCTAGCCACCATCACTTCCTCTTTCGGTAATGCTATGGGAGTTATCACAAAAAGTGAAGAACGTTTTGCTCCAATTACTCATGGTATTACCCTCCCGACTATGCTTTTATCTGGAACACTCTTGCCTATAGCGCTCGCCCCTGTTTGGCTCAAGACAATCGCTTATTGTAATCCTGTATATCATGTCGTTGAAGCAGCCCGCTCTTTAGCTCTTGGTTCCTTTTTATCTTTAGAAATAGCAATAGCTTTTATAGTCTTATCAACACTTGCTTGCCTAACAGTTTACTGGGCTAGTAATGTTTTTAAAAAAGCCACAGCTTAATTATAGTAGCTATTTATAACCTGCTCCAAAAAAATCTTGTTATACGCTCTAATTAATTGTCTCAAAAACCTTTTATTTAACTAAAAAATCGATTTGATTTTAAGATTTCAAAAGTTATACTCACACTTAAAAACTTAAGTGATGACAAAATGACTCAAAAAACACCCTCTACACAAGTGTCAAGGCCATTAAATATTTTTTTACTAGCCATGATCAATGTTGCTGCCATTTGTAGCATTAAAAACTGGCCTTTAAATGCGATGTATGGCTTTTCTTCTCTATTTTTCTATCTAATAGCTGCTTTAGGATTTTTTATTCCTTCGGCTCTTGTTTCTGCAGAGCTAGCTTCTGGATGGCCTAAAAACGGTGGGATCTATGCTTGGATCAAAGAAGCTATGGGCCATAAAATGGGCTTTTTAGCTATTTGGCTACAGTGGATTTCTAACGTTGTATGGTATCCAACAACCCTTTCTTTTGTAGCGATTGTCATCTGCCATAGTTTCAACCCCTCATTAACTAATAATAGCCTATATACATTTATCGCTATTTTAATTTTTTATTGGGGTGCCACTTTATTAAATTTCCGCGGGATGAAACTCTCTGGCTGGATAAGTACTTCTGGTGTAATTATAGGTACAATGATCCCAGGTCTTTTTATTATCGTTCTTGGGATTCTATGGTTTCTTTCTGATAGACCCCTTGAGATCACAATGAGCTGGGCAACATTTATCCCTGATTTATCTAATATCAATGGCCTTTCTTATCTAGCAGGGACGATTTTAGGATTTTCCGGCATCGAAATGTCTGCTGTACACGCACGTGATGTGATTAATCCTAGAAAAAACTATCCTAAAGCAATCTTACTTTCGACCGTAATCATTTTAGGATTATCCATTTTAGGAACCCTGGCTGTTGCCATTGTCATTCCAAATAGCCACATCAATCTTCTATCGGGCGGCATTGATGCCTTAGGATATTTTTTCAAAGCCTACCACTTAGAGTGGATGATGCCTTTACTATCCTTGCTTATAGGATTTGGATCTTTTAGCGCTGTCGTTACATGGATTATTGGACCAAGTAGAGGTCTTTTAACCGCTGCACAAGATGGAGATTTGCCCCCTCTTTTACATAAAACAAATAAACATCATATGCCTGTAACTATGCTAATTGTACAAGGGTGTATTGTGACGGTCCTATCCTCTATCTTTCTTTTTGTTCCAGATATTAGTAGTTCATTTTGGATCCTTATAGCTTTAGCTTCTGTTTTATATAATTTGATGTACATCCTCATGTTTGTGGCTGCTATCATGTTAAGATATAAACAACCCAATACACCTAGACCCTATGCTATTCCTGGTGGCAAATTAGGCATGTGGATAGTTGCAGGACTTGGTTTTATTGTGGCTACAGCAACCTTTATTATAGGATTTTTTCCACCTCTAACTATCTCTTTTTCCTCTACAATTTATGTTGCAACCCTAATTGTAGGAGTCGCACTTTTTGCTACAATGCCCTTTCTGATCTTAATTTTTAAAAGATCTAGTTGGAATATCGATAAAAACAAAGTAACCGAAGACGAACAAACGGAAGGAGCTTCTGTATGATAAAAAAAACCGACGACACTTCTTGGGAACCTGCAAGTGAGTGGTACCATGATCTTGTTGGAGCTGAAGGCCACTATTACCATCAGCATGTCATTTTTCCAGAGCTTACTAAATTACTTAAAACAAAAAAAACAGACCTTTCTCTACTAGATATGGCCTGTGGCCAAGGAGCTTTTGCAAATACCGTTCCAAACAATTTTCATTATGAAGGTGTAGATATTTCTCCTTCGTTCATTAAGCTTGCTAAAAAAAATCACCCTACAAAAGCTTTTCATCTTCAAGATGTTTGCAAACCTTTTGATCTTAAAAAAACTTTCACTCATGCGACAATGATTTTAGCTTTTCAAAATATTGAGCACCCAGTTATCGCTTTAGGAAACATCAAGCGACATCTTAAGCAAGGCGGAACACTTATTCTTGTTTTAAACCATCCCTGCTTTAGAATCCCTCGTCAAACTTCTTGGGGAATCGATGATGACAAGAAAAATCAATATCGACGCATTGATAGCTATATGACCTCTATGACAATCCCTATGGATGTACATCCTGGAAGAAAAACCTCTTCCCAGACCTTATCATTCCACTATCCTCTATCCCAGATTTTTTCTTTCTTACAAGAAACAGGCTTTACTGTAACCAATATCTTGGAGTGGATTAGCGATAAGACAAGTACAGGCAAGTATGCAAAAATCGAGAATCGCGCCCGTAAGGAGTTTCCTTTATTTCTTACAATCATAGCGAAATCGCTTTAATTTCGATGACCGAAAATACATCCGCTTGTTACCATCCAAAACAATTTCATCAAAGGAAGTTGTATGTGTGGTATTTTTGGTTATGTCGGATCTGATGTTAAGGAAAATCCTGTTGAAATCTGTTTAGAAGGACTCCGTTATTTAGAATATCGTGGTTATGACTCTGCGGGTATTGCTGGTATTTTAGATGGAAAAATCAATGCTTGTAAAACAGTTGGTCGAGTCCATGACCTAGAAAGCCTTATTGAAATAAACAAGTTTAAATTAAGCATTGCAATTGCTCATACAAGATGGGCTACACACGGAAAACCCTCTCATTATAACGCTCATCCACACTTTGATAATCAACATCATTTAGCAATTGTTCATAATGGCATTATAGAAAACTACATAACTATTAAAGACAAACTCATCAAACAAGGGATAGAATTTCACTCAGATACTGATACAGAAGTAATTGCCCAACTTCTCGCTTTTTATTATAAAGGAGATCTTCTGTCTGCCCTAAGAAGAGTTCTTCAAAAACTAGAGGGAGCTTGGGCTATAGCACTTATCCATAAAGACTATCCTAATCAAATTTTTGCAGCAGTCAAAGACACTCCACTTGTGATCGGTTACCATGCCTCTCATAAAGAGATGTATATCTCTTCAGATCCTAATGCGCTAAAAAAAGAAGGTCTCGATATCCTGTATCTCCAAAATAATGATATTGCCGTTATTAAATCTGATTCTATTAGTATAGTTGATTTAGATGGGCATTACAAAACAACAAACTTTGAAAAATTCCACTTAGAATCTTCTAATACTTCTAAGGGAGGATTTGAACATTTTATGCTAAAAGAAATCTTCGAGCAACCCATGTCAATTCGAAGAGCTATGGAAAATCGTTTTAGTGAATATTTTGGTACAACACATTTTGAAGATTTAACTCTTTCTATTCATGAGCTCCAATCAATCAATCGTATTTTGATTTTAGGTTGTGGCACTTCTTACCACGCAGGCTGTATAGCAGCTTCTATGCTACAAAATATTGCACGCATTCCAACTGAAGTAGAAATAGCTTCAGAATTTCGCTATTCCAATCCTATTCTTTCTGAAAATACACTCGTTATAGCTATTAGCCAGTCTGGAGAAACTGCTGACACATTGGCAGCTATTGCTGAAGTCAAAGCCAAAGGAGCCAAAGTCATTGGGATCTGCAACGTAAAAAACTCAAGGCTCACAAGAGAAGCCGATAGCTGTCTTTTTTTAAAAGCAGGACCTGAAATGAGCGTTTGCTCAACTAAAGCTTTCACCTCTCAGCTTACCCTTTTGAGTTTATTTACAGTATTTATGGCAAGGCTACGGCACCTTTCAAAAGAAGATGGTCAAGAGTTTTTACAAGAATTAAAAAATTTACCTAAAATCGTTGAAAAAGTCCTCTCAAATACAGACTCCATACAAGCCTTAGCAAAAAAATATATGCATTTTGAGCATTTTTTCTTTATTGGCAGACGGTACATGTATCCAACTAGTTTAGAGGCAGCTTTAAAGCTCAAAGAAATTAGCTATCTCAATGCAGTAGGCTATCCAGCTGGTGAGCTTAAACATGGTCCTATTGCTTTAATTGATGAAAATCATGCAACCATCGCCATGTGTGGTAACGCATTAACTTATTCTAAACTTGTGTCTAATCTTATGGAAATTAAAGCACGCAGTGGTCCTATTATTGCTTTTGCTCCCAAGTCTTGTAAAGAGCTAGAAACTATCGCGGATGATATCCTTTATTTACCAGAAGTCATAGACCCTCTGGCGTCAATACCTTATTCTATCGCAGCCCAACTATTTGCTTATTATATTGCAAAAGAAAAAGGAACAGACATCGATAAACCTCGTAATCTTGCAAAGTCTGTGACTGTCGAATAATACACTATATTGTAAAACCATCCTCTAATTCTGATGAAGTGCGTCTTAGAAGTTATTTAGAATTTTTAGATGTGGGGTATCTTCCAGACAAAAAAAGCACTCCACTTGTTCGAAACTTAGCCGAACTTATAAAAATAGAGAAAATCACAAAACGACACATTGGTATTATCAGTTAACTAGATCATGAACTTGTAGTCTGTGATGCTTTTCAAACATTCCCTGATCCCACAATTGAAGCTAGAGTGCTCCAACCGGCTTTAACTAAAAATCCAACTAAACTTTTTGAGCTTCTCAAAAAAATCTGATATATTAAGGTCAAACCATCAAAGCACGATCTATGCATACCTTCGGCAGGTTATTTAACAACTTATGTTGTTTACCAAGATCGCTACTATTGTATACATCTAAAAACTTTAAAATTTCAAACTCATTATTTTTAAATCGTTCTCTAAGAATTTCCATAAGATTTAAAGGGGCATCTGGATTTTTTTCCGCCTTATCAAGTATCTGTTTTTTTCTACTGAATATATTTAAAAACTGCAACGCTTTAAAATGATCTCCACCAAAAAATGGTACAACTACTGTTTCATGCAAGGTATCCATCCTCTCAAAATGTCTTAATGCGTGCGTACTGCCAGTAGGTATAAAATAATTATATCTATTAATAACTTCTTCGAAATGAGTTGTGTGTGTGGCTTTCGGAAATGCTTGTTTTAAAAAATTTAAATACGAATCTACCCCTTCACACTTACCAAACTGACGAATAATTAAACTTTTTTTACTTTGCGATATGTATTCTTTTTGAATTTTCTTGATCTTATTTTTTGTTTGGTTGTCTATGTACCTTGTAGTAACGTACATAGTAACCACTACAGGAGCCAATGGAAGTGTCAATATAAAAATAGCTATTTTTAAAGGAAGATCCCAATTCGAGATCGTTTCAGCCCATTTAGAACAACTAGATTCAAGATCTTTAATTTTTTGAGCATCACTTGGGTTGGTTACAAGCAATTTAAAAGATTGCTGATTATAAAAGCTTTTGCTTTCATTTAAAACATAATTTGAACTCAACATATCTTAAACCTTAATTAGTTATTAAATATATATTGTTAGCGTTAAGTAGAAATGTCACTGTTTAGAATTAAGTTAAAATGTCACTTAT
>JBAWWQ010000059.1:0-8110 GCA_037146655.1 Chlamydiota bacterium
CTCCCTGTGAAAGCTGCAGGCTGACGAATCGAGCCACCAGTATCTGACCCTAAAGAAAGAGGAACACATCTAGAAGAAACACAAGCAGATGAACCGCCTGATGAACCACCTGGAGTTCTATTTAAATCCCAAGGATTTTTTGTTTTTTGAAATGCAGAGAATTCAGTAGAACCACCCATAGCAAATTCGTCACGATTCGTTTTCCCAATTAAAAGGGCATCTTCTTCTTCCAAAAATCTCGTTACACTAGAATCAAACAAAGCCCGATAATTGCGCATAAATTTAGACGCACATGTTGTAAGCTCACCTTTGATGTGAATATTATCTTTAACGGCAATGGGAACACCAGCGAGCTTTCCGAGCGGTTGATTAAGTCGTCTTTTTTCATCTAAAAGAGCTGCTTTTTTCATCATTCGATCATCTAGAAAGTGAAGAAAAGCTCCAGTCTGCTCATTATGGGCTCGTGCTCTACTTAGAAAGTACTCAGCAATTTGCACAGCTGTTAATTCGCCTTGTTTAAAAGCTTTACTGAGTTCAATAGCGGATAGTTTGTACATAAAGGGTATTAACTCTTGTTAGGATTGCATGACTGGGGGGATTTTAACCATTCCTCCAACATGAGATGGAGCATTGGATAAAAAGAGATCTCTATCTAAGGGCGCCTCTGGAATATCTTCACCCATGACATTTGCAGGACCATCAAGTGGATTATGTTTTCCAAGAACAAGCTCGGTATTAACCTCGATGAGTTGATCAATATGCCCTAAAATTGATTTCATGTTTCTTAAAAGACGCTCTTCTTCTTCAGGAGTACACTCTATATGACATAGAGCCTTGAGTTTGTTAAGATCTTCTTTAGTAAATTCATTCATAAAACATTTACCTTATTGATGATAAGGGTTAAACGGGTGGTTAGCAGTCTTATTTTTTATTTCCCAGTAGAATAGACCGCTTTAAGCTAACAGTTATATTAATCTATTCCTAAGTGATTAGTCAAATTTTTTTCTGGGATTTAGCCTTTATAAAACATTTCTTAATCTTTCTACATGAAGTTCTTATGACCGTACTATATCACACACAGGTAAAAACAGATGACATTTCAAGGTTTTTTTTATAGTATGAAGGATGTAGGTCGTATCAACATTAAAAAGAGGGTACTATGAAGGTTATTAATTTTATAGCGTTGCTGCTTATTGTTATAGGCGCAATTAACTGGGGTCTATGGGGTTTTTTTCAGTTCGACTTCGTTGCTTGGTTTGCAGGCGGACACTACTCTTGGTTATCTAGAGTCATTTATGCTATTGTAGGCCTTGCAGGAATATGGAGTCTTAGCTTTTTTGGTAGATGCTGCAGCTGTACACCAAAATCAGGTTCTGGCTGCTGTAAAAAATAAGCATAGTCAAGTAGGAGCTATTTAAAATAGCTCCTAAATTCTTTAGCCGATGCTACTTTTCGAGTATTGGTTGGAAATAATCAAAAATATTTAAGAAGGGTTATAGGCTGAGCCCATTTGTCTACTCAATTCCTCTCTTAAAACACCTTTATAAGATGTGCAAATGCGTTTTTGTGGCCTGGAAAAGAACCTCTCAAGCATTGCTGAGATTGGCCTTCTTTGGAGTATCCGCCGAGTAAAACTGCAAGAGATGATTATTCATTTGATTCTAAAAGAGTTGTGAATATTAATATGATCACCACGATGGGCTTAAAACCCACTATGTATTCTGAAGAGCTTATCTCTAATGAGGCGATCCTATCATCATTTTATTTCCACGATTCATCAACTTGTATAGTAAAATAAATTAAATAAATTAATTTTTAATTAACTTGTTAAATTTTAAATATTTTTTATAATATGATATTTAGATAACGAAACTAAATGTTAATTAATATTTGGGTTGTTGCGAGGTCATATGGATCAAAAGCTTAAGATAAATCCATGGTGGAGTATGTGGGTAAAACCAAAAGCCACAATTCGCGCTATTATCGATACAAATAGTCGGTATGGATTTATAAGCCTATGCTTTTTATATGGCTTAGTCCAAACCATTCATCTAACACAGATAGCTTCTTTAGGAGATCGTCTACCTTTATGGGGGATTATCGCACTTTCTTTAATTTTTTCTATCCCCGTGGGCTTTATATGCTTTAGTTTTGCCACACTTTTTATCTATTTTATTGGCAAGATTCTGCGAGGACAAGGCTCTTATTATGAGGTGAGAGCTGCTATTTCTTGGCCAAATGTGACAGCTATTTTTACGTTGATTTCTATTGGAGTTCTTATCCTAACATTCCAAGAGATCTTTTTTTATCGTAATTTTTCTGAAATCATTCCTCAGGATTGGAGGGTTGTTCTTGTCGTTACCTTTATATTTATAGAGGGCATTCTTGGAATATGGAAATTTATCATCTTTATTATGGCCTTATCAGAGGTTCAAAAATTTTCAGGTTGGATGGCTTTTTTAAATGTTATTTTGACAGGTGTTGTTTTCGGTGTTTTATTTTTTCTATTATCAATAGTATTTTCTCCAGATGGGGGGAATAACATAGGACTCTTAACGAGGTAATTTATGTACAAATTTATTAAGTCACTCTACTGTTTAAGGTTACTGTCAACAGTTGGATTGGTTTCTTTTTCAGCAATGTCTTTAGCTAATGCTACACTTGACGAACAGGTAGTTGCAGCTGTTAACAAAAAGTCAGCCCCTATTGAAGAAGATTTTCAAAGCTGGAAAAATTTTCATTCGGTTACAGGCAAGTGCCGCGTTGCATTTCCTCAAGCGCCTGAGCATGTTAAACAGAATATGACATTAGAAGAAGATGAATATGATATGCAATATGATGTCTATGTAGCAGCGGAACAAAATAAACACTCTGTTTTTATGGTGCTTATCGCTCAATACCCACCTTATGTCAATGAAAGCAACGCAGAGCTTAGTTTAGAATGTTTCTTAAATGGTATTTTAACACAGCATCCTAATAATCAACTTGTTTTTGCAGACCTTATCGATGTTCAAGGACACAAAGGAATGGATTTTTTCATTAAAACCAAAGGAGTGTTCTTTAAAGGACGTGCTGTAATGGCGGGAAATAGCCTCTATTTAGTTGCTATGGAATGCGAAGAGGTACACTATAAAGATCATAAATTTAATTACTTTATCAACTCATTTCAGCTGATTAAGTAGTGTTTTTTTTATAAGTATCGGAAAATAAGTCAACACACCCCCCTAGCATGCGCATAAGCTCTTGCGCTTTATCTTCATTAGATAAAAGCTTGACCTCTGTCATCATTCGTCCATCTGAAGATGTTTTTAAGATGTGCAAGTGATAATCAGCATGGGCGGCCACTTGGGGGAAGTGGGTAATACAAATAATTTGCCTGGATTCCCCCAGTTTTTGAAGTTTTTTACCAAGTAAAGTAGCTGTCATCCCTCCAATATTAGCGTCTATTTCATCAAAAATAAGTGTTTTACCACGCTCTTTGTCTGCCAGCAGCAGTTTTAAAGAAAATAAAATTCTAGAAAGCTCACCACCACTTGCGTGCTCTTGAATATTATAAAAATCCTCACCGTGATTAGCTGCAAGATAAAATACAACCATATCGCTTCCTGAAAGTCTAGAAGCAGTTTCTTTTACCTCGATACGGAGCTCAGACCCTTCCATATTCAAAGATTGTAGCGAAGTTGTTAATCCTTTACTTAATGCTTGCGCCACTTCTTTTCTTTTTATCGTTAAAGCTAAAGAGTGTTTTTCTCTTTGTTTTTTAATTTCGTTATATTGGTGTTTTCTTTGCTCTAGTTGCTCTTCAAACAGCTCAAATTCTTTAAGTTGAGCAGCTAAAGAATCTCTATAGACACAAAGCTCATCAGTGGTTGAGTTGTATTTTCTTTGTAGCAGTTTGATAAACGATAATCTTTTTTCAACGTCTTGAAAATTTTCAGGTAGATTTTCTAAACTATCTAAATAGCAATGAAGCTGCAGGTGCGCCTTTGAAAGGTGGTCATGTGCTGTAAGTAGTAAAGATTCAATAGAGCAAAGTTTTGGATCCAACTTAGTAAGTTTGCTTATAGATTTATAGACTTCGTGGGTCTTATGTAATAAATGAAAAGGATCTTCCTCAAGCTTATTTAAAATAATAAAACCCTCTGCAAGAAGATCTTGCAAATGGGACATTTTTTTGTAGGTCTCGAAAAGCTCTTCTTCTTCTCCTTTTTTAAGATTAGCTTGAAAAAGTTCTTCATAAGATTCTTTCCAAGAAGGATAGGAAAGTTTTTGCTTTTCATACTGAATTTTTAGATCTATTAATAGTTTTTCTAGCTCTATTTCTCTTAGATAAGAGTGTTGATAGGTGTCTTTTTCAAGATGTAACATTCCATATTCATCTAAAAGTTCTAATTGGATCTCAGGATCTTTTAAAGAAAGTTGAGAATGTTGAGAGATGGTTTCTATTAAATAGGGGGCAATAGACCTTAATAAAGGCAGTGAAGCTCCTTGAGAATTAATGAAAATACGGTTTTTTCCAGATAGGGTAATCTCTCTAAGGATAAGAAGTTCATCGTCTGTATCAATATCAATGCTAGACTCTTGCAATAATGGATAGATAGGAGAGTTAGTACTTAAAGAAAAAACTGCTTGAATAGAAGCTTTTTCTTCTCCTTTACGAATAAGTTTAATATTAGCTTTTTGCCCAAGAAGAAGGCTTAGCCCTTGTAAAAGCATTGTTTTACCAGCACCTGTTTCTCCTGATAAAACATTGAATCCTTCACCAAATGGAATAGTGCATGATTTAGTAATGACAAAATTTGTTAAGGATAGATTTTTAAGCATTTTTTAAAAGTTCTTCGGTTGTTTTAAAGTGCATTTTTGCAATTTCATAAAGAATACCAGCTCCGTAAGTAGCTATAGCTTTTCTAGCAGCTTGTTTAACAGCTGCAGAGGCCCCTTTAGGAAGAGTGAGCTTATGTTCAACTTCTAAAGCAGCTATCGCTTCAACAAAAGCAGCTCTTGCTAAAATAGAAGCGCCTGCTACAACAGGGTCTTCTTCACCTCGGTGCCTTTGTGTCAGATTGACATCGAGTGATTTTTTAGCTAGCGCTCTTTCCACAACAGATTCATTGGCAAATTGGTCAATAAGGACATTTTTACAACCAGTTTCTTGGATAAGCTTTTCAATAGCTGTAGCATGTCCCCAGGCTAAAAGGTGATTGAGGTTATGAAAAGTTGCATACATTTCGTTATAACGTTTCGGAGAAATCTTGATAACAGAAAATTTAAATTTTTGTCTGATTTCTTTCGCAATTTTTAAGATAGTGGTATCAGTTAAGCATTTGCTATCTTTTACACCTAAAGCTAACAGTTTTTTTATGTCTTCTTCGCCATTGACATATAAGCCAGCAATACAAAGAGGGCCAAAATAGTCGCCTTTACCAGCTTCATCTATACCTATACGTGCATGCATCATAACATTTTGATGAGGATAAGAATACGAGACATTACCAAGGATTTCAGGTTCTAAGTAATAGGTGATGAATTCATCTTTATCTTTGCCTTGTACAGTTAACTTACCAGATTGATATAAAGTAAGGGATATGCCCTTTTTTTTTGCTTGAAAAATGGTGTACATAGGTTTTTCGAGCTCAAAGCCTTGATTAACAAGATCTGATTTAAGTTTTTCTGCTAAATGAAGCTCTAGGGTAGTTGTAAAACAAGGAGGGTGATTAGTTGTCATAAGGTGATCTTTTGTATATTAGGTCCACTTCAGCCTACCACAAATTTATTTTTTATGTAAAACCTTTGACTGTTTTTAAGAATGTATAATTTCACACTCAGATAGTCTTTTTTTATCTGTTTTAAAAAAAACATCATTTTTTTGATGAAAATAAAAAAAATTTTTAAGAATGTAATTACTTTGCAGTATTTAGAAGAATTCGCTAGTCTTTCCAAGTAAGGCTTATTAAAGTGGGGCGTTGTAAGTTTATGGAAGAAGAATTGAAAAAATTGGGCTTGGTATTTAAAACAAAAAGAGAAGAAAAAAATCTCACTATAAAAGAAGTGGAAAACAGTACATCGATTCGATCTAATTATTTAGAGGCTATTGAAGAAGGAAGAGTTAAACAGACTTTATCTTCTGTTTACATCTTGGGATTTATTAGACAGTATGCAACTTTCTTAGGATTAGAAGTTGATAGAATCATGGTTGATTATCCAAATGTTTTCAAAGTACAAGCGCAAAAACATGACTTTGCATACGGTATAGGCACTCTTGAAGTAAGAGGAAGTTTGGGTGGTGGGGTTAAATGGTTACCTAATCTTATTTGGGCTGGAGCGTCTGCGATTATTTTAGTTCTTTTATGGTATTTTGCAAAAAATATGGGTTTGATTTAATGTGATGTGAACCTTTTACAATTTAGAGATTTTTGTTTTATGGATAAAAAAGCTTTTGGCGATTACACCCTTATCAAACAGATTGGACAGGGATGTTTAGGTAGTGTTTATCTTGCTGAACACCGTTTTATAAAAAAACATTACGCTTTAAAAGTCCTATCTGAAGAACTTTCTTCAGATAAGGCGTTTACTTTAAGATTTGAAAAAGAAATAGGAACCCTAGCTAATTTAGACCATCCTAATATCGTTAAAATCCATAATGTTTCTTTTGCCGATGGGTACTATTTTCTTGTTATGGACTGTATTGTAGATGCCTATGGAGAAACAACAAATTTAGCAGACTATTTACGTGCTCATCAAGGGAAGATGCAAGAAGAGGATTTTGTTACGATATTATCCCAGATTGCATCAGCTTTAGATTATGCTCATCAAAAGAAAATCGCAGATCAAAACCTTATCCATCGGGGTTTAAAGCTAAACAATATTTTAATAGGTAAAAAAGAATCAGGTCTTCAAGCCGTTATTAGTGATTTTGGTCTTTCCCATATTTTAGGGGAAGGGATGATTTTATCGCGTACTTATAAAATAGTGGCAGACAGTTTGGCGGTAGACATAGGTTCTTATGATAAATATCCACTTGCAACACAAGATCCTTCAAAATTAACAAAGTTACAGCAGGCGTTTTTACAAAACTATTTTTATTTAGCTCCGGAACAAAAAGAAGGTACTTCTAAAAACTTACTTACTCAAAAAGTCGATGTTTATGCTTTTGGAGTCTTAGCTTACTATCTTTTAACAAAAAAATATCCAGAAGGGATATTTCCTATGCCTTCTAAGACAGGAACCCATTTTCAGTTAGATTGGGATACGCTTATCACAAAATGTTTACAGTACAATCCTCATGCAAGACCCTCTTCTTTGGTAGAGACTGTAGAACAATTGAAAGTTTCCTATAAAACAAAAGCTGCACATCCACCTATTATTGAACAACCTTCAGTAGCTTCAAGGCAAATACTGCAACCTGTTATGATGCAGCAACCGGTCCATGTTCCGCCTAAAGCTTTAGAAGAAACTATGGTTTTTCAACCAAAAGCTACAGTACAGACGGCGGTGTTAGAAGCTCCTCAAGAACCTACAGCTATATTGAAGCCTGTTTTAAAACCTACGGAAATTCGTAGACCTGTTTATGAAGAAGATCCAGCCTCTGTTTTTCAGTTGGAATCTACAGTAGCTCGCTATATTCCCCAAGTTAAAGAGACTCCTGAGACAGAACCGCTACTTACAGATATGGAGATCATTCCAGGCGGGGAGTATTTTAGAGGATCTAATACAGGTGGTCGAGATGAAAGACCAAGACATGCAGTGAGAGTTGATAGTTTTGCACTTGATATTCACCCAGTTACAAATGAACAATTTGTAAGATTTTTAGAAGCTATGTGTGGAGAAAAAGATGCCAACAATAATGACATCATCCGATTAAGAGAGTGTCGTATTAAGCGTCTTGGAGGAAAACTCATTATTGAATCTGGTTATGCTAAACATCCAGTGATTGGTGTGTCTTGGTATGGAGCAACAGCTTATGCCAAATGGCTTGGGAAACGATTGCCTACAGAAGCCGAGTGGGAAATTGCAGCAACAGGTGGTTTAGAAAATATGGTGTACCCAACAGGTCCCGATATCGAGCGATCTCAAGCTAACTTTTTTAGTTCAGATACGGTAAATGTTCTTA
>JBAWWQ010000060.1:0-8108 GCA_037146655.1 Chlamydiota bacterium
GCCAGAAGTGATTGGTTTTCAATTAGAGGGGAAATTAAAAGAGGGGATTACGGCAACAGATTTAACACTGCGTATTACAGAAATTTTGCGTAAAGAAAATGTTGTTGGTAAGTTTATAGAGTTTTTTGGAGAGGGTGCTAGTACTTTATCTGTAGCAGACCGAGCTATGATTGCTAACATGGCTCCTGAATATGGGGCTACTATGGGATTTTTTCCTGTCGATGATAAAACACTTGAGTATTTAAAAATGACAGGACGTACAGAAAAAGATATTTTACGTGTGAAAGAGTATCTTTTGGCACAAAAGCTTTTTGGCATGCCAAAAAGTGGGGAGATTACTTATACCAAAACCATTTGTTTAGATTTAAGAGCAGTTACTCCTTGTGTTGCGGGTCCGAAACGTCCTCAAGATAGGATTGCTTTAAAAGAGTTAAGACCTACTTTTTATAACCTTCTTCAGTCACCAGTTGCTGAAGGTGGTTATGGTAAATCTTCTACCGAAATGGAAAATACAGTTTATGTACATGCTGATGGGACATTTTCCTTAAATAAAGAACATGCTTGCGGCGGGATAGAGGATGTGGGATCTGTTAGTCCCTCTGATGGATGGAGTGAAATGGAAATGGTAACAAATCGCCCTTTTACAAAGCCTTTAATCAATCCTGGATATTGTGAAATCTCCCATGAGGATACAGTTTTAGGGCATGGATCTGTTGTGATTGCAGCGATTACAAGTTGTACCAATACAAGTAATCCTTATGTGATGATAGGAGCTGGCCTTATAGCAAAAAAAGCTATAGAGAAAGGGTTGAAAGTCAATCCTATGGTGAAAACAAGTTTGGCTCCAGGATCGCGTGTAGTGACAGATTATTTAGAAAAAACAGGCTTGCAAAAGTATTTAAATGAACTAGGATTTCAGCTTGTAGCCTATGGATGTACAACATGTATTGGCAATAGTGGGCCTTTAGATGAAAGGATTGAGGGTGCTATTAAAGAGTATGATCTTGTTGCAGCAAGTGTTTTAAGTGGTAACCGTAATTTTGAAGCCCGTGTGCATGGTTCTGTTAAAGCTAATTTCTTGATGTCGCCACCACTTGTGGTAGCTTTTGCTTTGGCAGGTAGAGTGGATATCGATATGGAAAAAGAACCACTTGGTTTTGATAAACAGGGGGCACCTGTTTTTCTAAAAGATATTTGGCCATCTAGTGAAGAGATTGATCAGACTGTTAGAAAAAGCTTAGATCCTTCTATGTTTAAAAAACGTTATGGGGATGCTCATGATGCCCATGCAACATGGAAAGAGATTAAAACAGCCAAAGGAGAGCAGTATCTATGGGAAGCTAAAAGCACTTATATCCAAAACCCCCCTTATTTCGAGACGTTTAATCTAAAAGTGCCTCCTAGAAAATCTTTAGAAGCAATGAGGGCACTTTTGATGTTAGGGGATTCTGTGACGACAGATCATATTTCACCTGCGGGCAACTTTAAAAAAGACTCTTCTGCTGGTAGATATTTGATATCTCTTGGTATTGAACCAGAAGATTTCAATAGTTATGGATCTCGTCGAGGCAATCATGAGGTGATGATGCGTGGAACTTTTGCTAATGTAAGGATTAAAAATAAAATGGCAGGTGGCAAAGAAGGTGGATTTACAAAACTTATACCAGATGGAGATATTTTGCCTGTTTTTGAAGCTTCTGAGATTTATGCTCAAAGGAAAGTTCCTCTTATTATTTTTGCTGGTAAAGATTATGGGATGGGTAGCTCTAGGGATTGGGCAGCAAAAGGAACAATGCTTCTTGGTGTTAGAGTTGTCGTAGCTTCTAGTTATGAAAGAATCCACCGTAGTAATTTAGTAGGTATGGGTATTTTACCTCTTCAATTTTTAGGTGGGGCAAGCTATGAAACTTTAGGTATTACAGGAGATGAGATTTTTTCTATTAGAGGCCTTGAAAAAACAATTAAGCCAAGGCAAGAGGTGATTTTAGAGATTGTTAAAGGGAAAGAAAAAAAAGAAGAAAAAGTTCTCGTTAGGATCGATACACCTATCGAAGTAGATTATTATGAGCAAGGGGGAATTATGCCTTTTGTGTTACGACAGCTCCTTAGTTCTAAATGATAAAAACACCATGGAAAGTGTGACTGTACATAAAGTCGCGATACATAGTTCATAGGATATAAAGGGAAGGTGGATGGATATATCGAGCGCTTTGGGGCTAGTTGCTATCAAGGTGAGAATATGAGAAGTATACACTTCATTGATATGGTGTATCCACCCGCAAAGGGGAGATATCCACGCAAAAAAATAGGCGACAAGTAGAAGTAATAGGGAAAAAGAGATTAAAACAGGGATAAAAAGATTATAGAAAAAACTCATCAGAGGGTAGCTTCCAAAGTGAAAAAATAGTAAGGGGCCTGTCAGAAGATTCACAGCTAAATCAAGGGCTAACCCTTTCCTTAAAAAATTTAAAACACCTGTTAATAGACTTTGATACATCGGCATTTGTACAAGTTCTATAAGAGATCTTTTTGGAGTGAGATAGCAAAGGAGCTTTTCACAAGGAGCATAAAAAGCGACAATACCAAGTGTTGCGCTATAACTTAGCTGAAACCCTATTTGTGTAATGCACAAAGGATCTATTAAAAAAGAACATAAACAAGCAATGCCAAGGGCATTGAGCCCACTAGAGGCAATATCAAAAAAATCCCCTATTAGATAGATCAAAACCCCTATCCAAGCTCTTGATACAGAAGGAGCTGGCCCTAAATAGAGCATATAAGTGCCAAGTAGTAAAATCAAAATAAGACATTTCGCTTTTTTAGGCAGTAGTGGTTGTAAAATCCAAGAGAAGAAAAGGGCTAGTAGAGCAAAGTGAAACCCTGAAATGGTTAAAAGATGTTGCAGCCCAAGTTTTGAGAATTCATAGTTTAGGGTTTTGTTATCAAGATAACCAACACTTAGGGCTGTTAGCAGTTTTAATGTTTTTGATTCTTTGATGTAATGGTTTAAATGTTTAGTCACCTTAAGTTTCCACTTATACCTATGTTCAGCTAAAGAAAACGAGTTTTTTATGGGTGAGATTTGAGAGTCTTTATCTAGTTTGAGTTGATAGAGACCAGATGCTGTAGGAGCTAAAGTAATATGATGTAAGACAAGATCTTTATTGGCTTCATAAGCATTTTTGGGTTTTAGACGAAGTGTACAAGGTATATTTTTATAGACTATGTGATCTTCTGTTTCAAAACATGTCAGTAAAGCTTTGTAATAGATAGAAGATCTACCAAAAAAAACAGTTGGTCTTTTTTCTAGGATTTTTATTACACCAGAGCCTTTTACAGCAGTAGTTATAAGAGGTGGTTTGAAATGCAGCATATAGCCATAACCTAAAGTGCATAGTAAAGTAGTTTGGATGAGAAAGTGGTTTTTTCCAGACATTAACTGATAGGTTTTGAGATAGATGAATATAGAACCTACAATTAAAGTGATCCAAAAATGAGTGAGGGCAAAGCTTGCGCCTATAAGTAAATAGAAAGAGATTTCAAGGGCAGGAGCTTTTTTCCAAAATAGAGCTAAAGAGCTAGATAGGGTATTGAGGTAGGATTTGGCAAGCATTTAGAGCTCTTTGGTTAAAGCTTGCGAAAGAGTTTAAGATGGAACTGGATTTTATATGTATAAAAGAATGTCTTTAAAATGGGTAATTTTCAGAATAGGTGTCATCTAATGGTTACTAATTAATGACTTTTTTCTAGATGGAATTTATCCCATAGTGCTTTTTTAAACCATGCAGGTATTTGATCACCTGCGCGGCAAACCCCGTCTTTCAAGGCGGGGTCAAGAGCGCAAACAAGGTTTTTTTGGGAAAATAGCAACGAGTTTTAGAGATTTTGCAAAAGTATTTGTTTTGTCTAAAAAAAAATAAGCAAAATAATAGATGAAACAGCTGCTGCAGCTTGTAGTTAACAAAAATATCAAAGGTTGTATGGTTGCAAATCAAGTGTATCATCCTGCATGGATAGAGATAGACATCAAACAGTTTAAAACTAATATCAGTATTATCCGCCGGCATATAGGTAAGTGTTTGCTTTGCTTACCTATTAAAGCCAATGCTTATGGTCATGGACTTTGTGGTATTGGGAAAGCAGCAGAAGAGGCAGGGGTTGATTATTTAGCAGTGGCTCATTTAAAAGAAGGGGTAGCTCTAAGAGAAGCTGGCATTTCTATCCCTATTTTAGTGCTCGGAGCTATTCATCAAGATCAGATAGAGGATCTTTTAGCATTTAACTTAGAATTTACAATCAGTTCTCAATTTAAAGCTGAGCTTGTGTATGAAAAATGTAAAAGCTTAAAACATCCTTGTAGGGTGCATCTTGAAGTGGATACAGGGATGCAAAGAACTGGTGTTAGATCTAAAACAGCTCTTAGTCTTTTAGAGTATTTGCTAGCTAGAAGTTGTTTCCAAGTTGTGGGTGTCTACTCACATTTTGCTACAGCAGATAGACCAGAAGATCTTTTTGCATGTGAGCAAATAGATAGGTTTAATCAACTAGTGTCTGAGCCATTATTTCAGAAAATACCTGTTTTACGCCATTTAGCTAATTCTGGAGGCGTCGCTTATTTTCCTTCCTCTTACTTTGATATGGTGAGACCCGCTTGTATGGCTTTTGGTTTTTTGTCTAATAATCTTCCTGAAAATTTAGCTCAAATCACCCCTTGTTTTTCTTTGAAGGCACGAGTTTCTTATTTTAAAGTGGTAGATGAAGGGGTTGGTATTAGTTATGGTCATCACTATAAAACAAAAACAAGGACGCGGATTGTTACAGTACCTGTTGGATATGGAGATGGATATAGAAGGATACTTTCTAATCGAGCAGAGGTGTTAATTCGTGGATTGCGCTTTCCTATTGTAGGCATGATTTGTATGGATCAATTTATGGTTGATGTAGGCGATAAAGAAGTTTATGTAGGAGATGAAGTGGTACTTATTGGGCAACAAGGAGATCAAACAATTTCTATAAATGATATAGCCTCATTATATGATACAACATTTTATGAAGTGCTTTGCGGGTTTAATGATAGGTTGCCGAGAATCTATGTCTATTAATAAAATGCTTCACCACCTTGGTAAAGGTGACGTGCTTTTTTGCAAAGGAGCTAATTTCAATAGATTGTGGAAAGTCAATTAGCATCTATGTGTCAATTATTTATCAGGATCAATAGATCGATTAATGAGCCTAGCTCCACGAAGGCCACTTGTATAATGAAAATACCACTGTAATAAGACAGCATAGCGATTTTTGAAACCTACAAGGTAAAGGATGTGGACAAATGCCCAAATGATCCATGCTAAGAATCCACCAAATTTTAATCCTTTAACGTAGGCTACAGCCTTGGCTTTACCAATAGTTGCTAAACTTCCTTTGTCAAAGTATTTAAAAGGTTTTCTCTCTTGAAAAGAGGTTTCTTTGTTGATGATTTTACCTACATAGCAGCCTTGCTGAACAGCAGCTGTTGCAACAGCCGGTAGAGGCACTCCTTTGGCTGTCATGCTACAAGCAGCATCGCCGATTACAAAAACATTAGGATAATGAGGGATTGTTAAATCTGGTTCAACAATGGCACGTCCTTGTCTATCTAACGGAGTATCTAGCTCTTTTAATAAAGGAGATGCTTGGTTGCCTGCAGCCCAAATGATGTTGCGGGCATTAATAAAAAGAGTTTCTGTTTGAACTCCATCTTCTGTGATATTTGTCACTTTAGTGTTTGTAAGAACTTTGACTCCCATACGTTCTAAATCTTTTTGGGCCCTTTTGGAAAGAGAAGCTGGGTAAGGAGGGAGAATTCTAGGAGCGGCTTCTATTAAAAAGACTTTAGCTTTTTCTGGATGGATTCGTCTGAAGTTTTTAAACAGCGTAGTATAAGCAATTTCTGCAATAGCTCCTGCCATTTCAACACCTGTTGGGCCACCACCAATAACGATAAAGTTTAAATACTTTTCTGATTCATTGGGATTTTCTAAACGCTCTGCTTTTTCAAAAGATAGCAAAATAGTCACTCGAATACTTAAAGCGTCAGGAAGGGTTTTAAGTCCTGGAGCAAAAGCTTCCCATTTGTCATTACCGAAATAAGAATGTTTAGCACCAGGTGCTACAACAAGATAGTCATATGGGAAGATAAGATCTGGAGCTAAGGTGATTGTTTGCATCTCCTTATTGATTTTTATCACTTCTCCCATAAGAACTGTCGTATTTTTACGGTCTTTAACAATTTCTCTTAAGGGAAAGGCTATATCTGCAGGAGAGAGAGCTGCACTTGCTACTTGATAAAGAAGGGGTTGGAAAAGGTGGTGGTTTTTTTTGTCTAGCAGTAAAACATCAAATAGATCATCTGCTAGATGCTTGATCACATGAAGACCTGCGAATCCGCCTCCGATAACAATGACTCTTTTGCGTGTCATAATACCCTATATTTATTATCTATCATTATAACTTATACTAAGTGATTAGACTTATTACGTCACGACAATTTAGTTGCTTACAGATCGATAAGATTTTAATTGGAAGTTTAAAAACAAGGCACCTAGGCAGCAGATGATAATACCAAAGATTAAGACGGGGATAGGTCCTAACGAAACAACGAGTATACCACCTAAGGCGGGACCTATAAGTCCACGAATCCCCAACATTAAGACATTAGTGCCTGTGTATTTAGAAGATGACTCTGTTTCTGAAGCAAATAGTGTTCCCGATAGATGCCATAATAGATGACTACCAGCTTGAGCAATGCCATAAAAAAGAAAGGCTATATAAAAGAAGAAAAAATATGTTTTAGCAAGTATTAGAAATAAAGGGAAAAGACTAAAACCGATTAGGATAAACCGAGTTAATGGGATGACGGAATATTTTTCTAAAGCTTTGCGCCAAAGGGCAGTAGATAGTAAAACTCCAATACCCATCCAGATATAGCGAGCAAAAGTCAGTTTTACATGATATAAAAGCAGGGTATCTGCATAGTAGATGACAAGTGCGGGGTTGATGAGCATAAGGCCGAATCCCCCAATCATAAATCCCCATTGAAATTTTGCAAAATCGGGATAGGTTCGCATAAGATAAAGGCAGTCTTTCCAAGGTTGCATGATTTGATTGGCAGAAGGTGCAGGAAGATTTTTGTCGGGCACTTGCTGAGTTAGAGGGATGCGTTTTTGAAAAAAAATGCTACTAAGAGAAAGAAGAGCACTTATCATAAGAAGAGCTTTCCAGGCATAGGGGTAAATATCAAAACATTTTCCTATAAGCAGACCAAGTAAAATGCTTTCAACAAAACTTAACACATAAGCAATCGAGAAAAGTTTCTCTCGATGGGTTTTATCTAGATTTTGTTTAAGGATTTCCATAAGGGCAGGTGTTCCTGCTCGATAAAAGAGGTGATAGACAGCAGAAGCAAAAATCAAATACCAAACACTATTAAACCAAGGAAAAAATAGAAAAGGCAATCTACCTAAGATCCAAGCACCGATCAGATTAGATAAAAGTTTGTTTTTATTTCTTGTTAAGATAGAGCTCCAATAAAAAGAAAATAAAGCAATGATCGGACTTAAACTTGCAAAAACAGACAGCTCTAAAGTAGTAGCGCCTAGATCTTTTCTTAAGATAAATCCAAGTAATGTAAAAAAAGCAGCGAAGGGTTCATTTGCTAGATGCATCCAAAGAAGAGCTAAACGTGTTTTGCCGCATCGCCGTAGTACTGTTGGATTTGCCATGAGTTTGCACCTAAAAGAGATAGTACATGAAATTTTAAAGCATTTAGCTGTTTTGGGGCCATCGAAGAATTAGCAATTGTAGAAAAAAATAAAAAACAAGATTTGAAAAGTAGTTTTTTCTTTTTTAAAATGCTTTTGTTCTATTTAATATGAAATAATAATTATCTTCCCTAAGAGGCGCAAGGAGATGTTTAAAACCCAATTTCATAAGCCTTTAACTGCCTATTATTTTTTTAATAAGTATCAATCTTCTTTAGATCTGAGGATTATTAAAGCCAAAGATTTGATTAAAAAAGTGATTAAAGTGCCTGAGGTTGAAAGGCCTGGTTTAACTTTGACAGGGTATTTAAA